>DASWNB010000176.1:0-3733 GCA_036399455.1 Flavisolibacter sp.
CTGTGGACCCCTCTCCTTTTTGTACTTTTGCCAAAATTACAAGCAGTTATGGCAATCATCAGACCGTTCAGAGCCTTGCGTCCTCATAAGGAATATGCACAACAGGTAGCGTCGCGTCCCTACGATGTACTGAGCTCGGAAGAGGCCAGGAAAGAAGCGGAAGGAAACCTGCTCTCCTTTCTTCACGTGACCAAATCGGAAATCGACCTGCCTCCGGATACCGACATACATACACAGGAAGTATATGACAAGGCAAAAGACAACCTGCAGCATTTTATCGACCGCCATATACTGTTCACGGAAGAAAAGCCCTGCTATTATATCTATGAGCTGGCGTGGAAGGGAAGAAGGCAGACCGGGCTGGTTTGCGCTTCGTCCATCCAGGATTATTTTAATGATGTGATCCGCAAGCACGAATTCACCCGCCCCGAAAAAGAGCAGGACCGCATCAATCATATGCGTACCATCAGGGCGCAGACCGGCAACGTGTTCCTTGCCTGCAAGGACAACAAGGACCTCGAGGATATTTTCACACACTGGAAAGAACACAACAACGCAGAATATTATTTCACGGCAGATGACGGAGTGACCCATGCGATCTGGGTAGTGGATACCGCCGCCACTATCGATACCCTCACCAACCTGTTCAAGGAAAGCATACCATTCACCTACATCGCCGACGGGCATCACAGGGCGGCTTCGGCTGCAAAGGTGAGCAAGGAGCTGGGGGACAGCGAGGATGCGCAGTATTTTCTTACCACCATCTTCCCCGCCAACCAATTGGCCATACTCGATTATAACCGGATAGCAAAAGACCTGAACGGCCTCACCCCGGAAGAATTCCTGCAAAGGCTTGAAGCGGAATTCAGCGTGGAAAAGCACGAAGGAGCCTTCTCGCCTAAAGAGCTTCACCAGTTTGGGATGTACCTGGAAGGACAGTGGTATAGGCTGGCGGCACGTGAAGAGAGCTACCGTACAGACCCGATAGGAGTGCTGGACGTAACCATTCTGCAGGAGAACATATTGGATAAGGTACTGAATATCAAAGACCCGAGGACCGACAAACGGGTGGATTTTGTTGGCGGCATCAGGGGTTTGGCAGAGCTGGAGAAAAGGGTAAACGGCGGCGATGCGAAAGTGGCATTCAGTTTGCACCCCGTGAGCATCCAGCAATTGTTTGATATTGCCGACAGTGGTAATGTAATGCCGCCCAAGAGCACCTGGTTCGAACCGAAATTGCGCGACGGCCTGCTGACCCACCAGATATAGCGGCCAGCGTCTTAAAGACCTGTTACAATCCGGAGCTTCAATACCTGTTCACAAGGGATTTCGTTACTTTGTTGGCCGTCCCATAATTAAACTATCACGAATGAAACAACTGATCTTTGTCGTTGCTCTTTTCGCATCTATCTCTTCTTTTGCCCAACCCCAGGAGCAAAGCGCACAGGAAACTGCCCGCACCTTCCTGAGGAACGGCGATTTCGACAATGCCATCCTCGTGCTTAACAAGGCCATACAGCAGGACCCCCGCAACCTGGAACTCCAGAAGGACCTTGCCCTCACCTATTACTATAAAAGGGATTTTGCCAGGGCGCTGGAGCAGGTGGAGCCCATGCTGGACAGGGATGATGCGGACGTGAACGTGTACCAGATCGCCGGAAGCGTTTACAAGGCGCTGGAGCAGGTAAAGGATGCAGACAAGATGTATAAAAAAGCCCTGAAGAAATTCCCTAAGAGCGGCGCCATTTACAGCGAGTATGGCGAGCTGCTTTGGGCGAAGCAGGACAACGAAGCTATCAGGCTGTGGGAAAAAGGCATAGAGGTAGACCCTTCCTACGCCGGCAACTACTACAACGCCGCCCTGTATTATTACTATACGAAAGACAAGGTATGGACCGTGATCTACGGCGAGATATTCGTGAACATGGAATACCTCACCGAAAGGGCTACCGCCATTAAAAAGATCGTTTACGACGCTTACAAGGAAAAGCTTTTTGGCGGCGAGCCCGAACAGGTGGTGGGCAAGGACAAGAACAAGAGCGCCTTTGCAGGAGCAGTGCTCTCGACCTTTAACAAGCAGGCCTCCGTAGTGAACCGCGGCATCAACACAGAAGTGCTGACCATGGTCCGCACCCGCTTCATACTCGACTGGTACAACACCCACGCCTCGAAGTTCCCTTATAAATTATTCGACTACCACCAGCAACTCATTCGCGAAGGCATGTTCGACGCCTACAACCAGTGGCTGTTCGGCACCACCGAAAGCCTCCCCGCCTTCGACCAGTGGACAAAAACAAATTCCGAAGCCTACACCAAATTCACCACCTTCCAGAAGGGCCGCGTGTTCAAGATGCCTGCAGGGCAGTATTACCAGGCTTTATAGTTTGAAGTTTGAGGTTTGAGGTTCGTTAGGTGTGACATTCTTTTCCCTGGTGAAGCCTCCGTGGCTTTACGTCTCCGTGGTTAACCACAAAGACGCAAAAGACGCGGAGGAACCGCAAAGAATAAGGAAAGATTGCGCCTGACAAACCTCAAACTTCAAACCTCAAACTTCAAACAACCATTCCTTCCTCTTTTTTCTTAATTTGAGGATAGAAATTGTTTGATATATGACCACCACACCCAGACGGCTTTTCGACTGTATAAATGAGCAACTTAAGAACGGAGGAAACACTGCTATGCTGGCTGCCAAGGAAGGCGGGCAATGGCGCGAATACAGCACCGCAGAAGTAAAGGATATTGTTGACAAGCTAAGCACCGGGCTTATGGCCATGGGCTATGGCGGCGGCGATATGTCGCTGGAAGGCCGGGACAAGATTGCCGTACTCGCCAGGAACCGCCCTGAATGGATGTTCCTGGACCTTGCCGTGCAGCAGATGGGCGCCGTACTGGTACCACTCTATCCCACCATCCACATAAACGACCTGCAGTTTGTATTGAACGATGCTCAGGTAAAGCTGGTGTTCGTTAACGACGAAGACCTGTTTCATAAGGTGCAGAACGTGAGGGGCAGCGTTCCCAGCATCCAGGGCGTGTACAGCTTCGAGCACGTGAGCGGAGCGCCGCACTGGAAAGAGATACTGGACATGGGCAGGCAGGAGCAATACCTGCAACTGGCTACTGCTTCCGAAAAGATCGACACTGAGGACCTGCTCACCATCATCTATACCTCAGGCACCACCGGCGTGCCCAAAGGCGTGATGCTTTCTCACCGGAACATACTTTCCAACGTGATGGCCTGCATGCCCTGCTTTCCGCCCGGCGAACGGCTGAAGGCCTTGAGCTTCCTTCCGCTGAATCATATTTTTGAGCGGATGGTTACTTACCTGTACCTGTTCAGGAATACATCCATCTACTACGCCGAAAGCCTTGAAACCATCGGCGACAACCTGAAGGAAGTAAAGCCCACCATGTTCACCACCGTGCCCCGCCTTCTGGAAAAGGTGTACGACAAAATCATGCAGAAAGGCCATGAGCTTACCGGCACCAAAAAGAAACTTTTCTTCTGGGCCCACAGCCTTGCCGAAAAATTTGAGATCAACCAGAACCAGGGCCTGTGGTACCGCACCCAACTGGCGATAGCCAACAAGCTTATCTTCAGCAAATGGCGCGAAGCGCTTGGCAACAACCTCCTGTGCATCGTTACCGGCGGCGCCGCCTGCCAGGTAAGGCTCATACGCATCTTTACCGCCGCGAAACTGGTGATCATGGAAGGCTACGGACTTACGGAAAC
>DASWNB010000177.1:0-2388 GCA_036399455.1 Flavisolibacter sp.
CGCGGCCACTCCCAGGAAAAGCTCGAAGCAGGAAGCCCAGCCTATATAGATGGCCACCGGGAGCGAACAGATAAGAAATACCTGCGCCAGTGCCGGGATGCGGTCATCCAGCGTTGCGGCAGCCGCCCACCGGCGGAAAAAGCGGAGCCACAGGCAGGCCGTCAGCACCCACCCTGCAAAAGAAAATATGCGGATGTACTTCAGCTCTTCAATAGAGGACAGCGCCCCGAAAAAGCTGCGGAACAGCAGTCCTGTGAGCCAGCGGCCCTGCGTCAGGAACATATGGTAATTCGTCTGGTCCCGGTTGTTCCAAAGCTGGTAAGCTTCATCGAGATAGGCATAATCGGCAACAAAAACCTGGTGGTAAAGGAGCAAAAAGATCAGTGGCGTAAGCAGCAGGAAGGCATTCTTTTTCATAAGACCGGGCGAAGGTAGGGAACCGATAAGAGATAAGCGACAACCGACCACCGAAGTCATGCCCCTGTGCTACCTGGTACCATCGTGCCTCCGTGGTTCCACCCTTTGCCTTACACCTTTTACCGTTTTCCCAATCATTCCACCTATTTTTGCGGCAAATTTTGATACATGAACCTGCACGAATACCAGGCAAAAGAACTGCTGAAAAAATATGGCGTTCCGGTCCAGGAAGGCATGGCCGCCAGCACACCCCATGAAGCCGAAGAAGCTTACCGCCAGATCAAAACCCAGTACGGAAGCTCGTTTGCCGTGCTTAAGGCACAGATACACGCGGGCGGACGCGGTAAGGGCAAGATCCGCGAAACAGGCGTGAACGGCGTGAAAGTGGTGAAATCCCTGGAAGAAATCTCCGACATCTCCTCCAAGATCCTCGGCGGCACCCTGGTGACCCTCCAGACCGGCGAAGCCGGCAAGTTGGTGAACAAGATCCTGGTAGCCCAGGATATGTATTACGATGGACCCAGCGACCGCAGGGAATTCTACCTCTCCATCCTGCTCGACCGCTCCAAGGGCATGAACGTGATCATGTACAGTACCGAAGGCGGCATGAACATCGAGGACGTTGCCCACGAAACCCCCGAAAAGATCTACAGGGAATGGGTACACCCCGGCGGAAAGCTCCAGGGTTACCAGGCCAGGAAGATCGCCTTCAACCTGGGCCTCAAGGGCGATGCGTTCAAGAACATGGTCAAGTTCGTTACCAAGCTGTACGACGCCTATGTAGGCCTGGACTGCGCCATGCTGGAGATCAACCCCCTCTTCAAGGCGGCCGACGACAAGATAGTTGCCGTAGACTGCAAGATGAACCTCGACGATAACGCACTCATGCGCCACCCCGACCTGGCCGCCCTTCGCGACATTTCCGAAGAGGACCCCACCGAAGTGGAAGCAGGCAAGTTCAACCTCAACTTTGTAAAGCTCGACGGAAACGTGGGCTGTATGGTGAACGGCGCCGGCCTTGCCATGGCCACCATGGACATGATCAAGCTGAGTGGCGGCGAGCCCGCCAACTTCCTGGATGTGGGCGGCACGGCCAACGCGCAAACCGTTGAAGCAGGCTTCCGCATCATCATGAAGGACCCCAAGGTAAAAGCCATTCTCATCAACATATTCGGCGGCATCGTCCGCTGCGACCGCGTAGCACAGGGCGTGATCGATGCCTACAAGAACATGGGCAACATCAGCATCCCCATCATCGTCCGCCTGCAGGGCACCAACGCCGAGGAAGCCAAAAAGCTCATCGACGAAAGCGGCCTGAAAGTGCAGTCCGCCATCCTCCTCAGCGAAGCCGCTGATTTGGTAAATAAGGCGCTGGCGGCGTGAGAACGCTGTCAGCTATTAGCCGATAGCTTTTAGCAGATAAGGAATGCGAAGGATAGCCGGGGCAAAATGATAATTAAGAATACTATGTTCCAGGTTGTACGTGCCATCAGCTAACAGCTATCGGCCAACAGCTTCTCTCAAAATGAAAAATCCCGCCGTCAGGCGGGATTAATTCGTTCAGGCAGTTGCTGGTTTGCTTTTCAAAGGGTCAGATGCCTGGGGTTTTTACAGAGAACGGACTTCATTCAGCTTTTCAAAGGTTTGGATTGGATTACTGGATTTCTGATTGCTTTTCTTAGGATTAGTGGTCTGATGTAAAGATGCGTAACCGGGCTCATTCGTCCAACCTGTTCCTCTCCTCATTTCACGCCGTAACTGATTATTTTAAGCCCTGATAAGGAAAATACTTAGGAGGGTTTCTGGTTTTACTGTTTCTTGTTTCTGGTTTCTGGTTCTTTAGGTCACGGTCCCTCTGCCTTGCGGGTGGTGGCAATGAGCTTTGAGCTGCGGGCCAAAGAACCAGGAACAGGAAACTACAAACCAGAAACAAAATCCCGCTCTCTCGGAGCGGGATTCATTCAGGCGTTG
>DASWNB010000178.1:0-8614 GCA_036399455.1 Flavisolibacter sp.
GATCGCGGAGTTCGACCAGTATCCCATCTTCTACTTCACCAACCACCACAGCATACAGGGTCCCGGCGAAGTGCGCTGCATGCCGGATCATTTTGAAAAGCTCGATTTCGAACTGGAAGCGGCCATCGTAATCTGCAAGCACGGCCGGAACATCAAGGCCGAAGAAGCCGACGAATATATCGGCGGGCTGATGATCATGAACGACCTCAGCGCCCGCCGCCTCCAGATGGAAGAAATGCTGCTCAACCTCGGTCCCGCCAAAGGCAAGGACTTCGCCACCACCATCGGCCCCTGGCTGGTAACGCCCGACGAGCTTGAAGAATTTGAAATTCCCGCCAAGGAAGGACATACCGGAAAAAACTGGAACCTGAAGATGGTTTGCCGCGTAAACGGCATCCAAGTAAGCGAAGGCAGCCTGGGCGACATGGACTGGACCTTTGCCGAGATCATCGAAAGGGCTTCCTACGGCGTTGACCTTTATCCCGGCGACGTGATCGGCAGCGGCACCGTAGGCACCGGCTGCTTCCTTGAGCTCAACGGCACCGGCAAGCTGAACGACCCCAATTACCAGGAGCAGTGGCTTCGCAACGGCGACCTCGTTGAACTGGAAATCGACGCCCTGGGAACGCTGTCAAATAACATCATTGCTGAAGAAGAAACGGATTGGAGTATTCTACAGAGGAAAAAAAACATTTAAAGCGAGGTTTTTAGCCATAGTTTCCAAAAAGGACCTGTTTAACTTAACCGCCAAGACGCAAAGACGCGAGGTTATGTTTACAGAGCAATACGAACACCTGGGAAAGCAAATCTTCTACTCGTCCCTTGAGGTGCATAAAGAATTAGGTCCCGGCTTATTGGAGTCAGTGTATGAGTATGCACTTCTGAAGGAGTTAGAGTTCCGGGGGTATTAGTGTAGCGCATCAGGTGGAAATACCTCTAATCTATAAAGGCCATCGTACGGGTAAGTCCTTCTATACGGACCTGCTTGTCGAGGAAGAAATCATCATTGAAATAAAAGCAGTGGAGCAGTTGCTCCAGGTTCATCACGCCCAACTCATTTCTCAGCTCAGATTAACAGACAAAAGGCTTGGTTTTCTTATCAACTTCAATGTGCCAGTGCTGCGGGATGGATTCAGAAGAAAAGTAAACGACTATATAGGAGTAAAGCCCTCGCGTCCTGGCGTCCTGGCGGTTAAATAAAAAGGCCCCTGCAGAAGCAGGAGCCCGTCATTAGCAGTTGCTGGATGTTCTAGATTTGAACTTTATTGAGTCTCCGCGCGGTGGCGGCGCCTTTGTTCTTTACTTTTCCCATGGTGCTGTCCTTTACTTTCAGCTCGCGGGCGGCATTTACTTCGGCGGAGCCGATGCCGGTGTTTTCAATGTTCATGGTCTGCACCAGGAAGCTGCCGGCTTCCAGTGAGCCTACGCCGCTGTTCTTAACTATGGCATTATCGGCCTTGCCGCGAAGCACCACATTGCCTACGCTTGTATTACTGATATCCACCTTGTTGGCGGTGAACGACAGATCCACATTGCCCACGCTCCTGTTCTTCAGTTGCAGGTTGTCGAAGCTGAGCTGCTCTTCGGAGCTTACGTTACCTACGGTGCTCAGGTCCACCTCCTTCAGCTTGTTGAAGGTTACATACACACGAATCTTGTTCTTGGTCTTCAGGTTGGTGTTTTCCAGTTTCTTCATTTCAATCACCAGCTTGTTTCCATCGTTGCGCACCAGGAAGAGTTCCTGGAGGTTTTCATCGGCTTCTATCTTCACGCTTTCCTTACTGCCCTGGGACAGCTTCAATTCGTAAACGCCGCTGGCCTTTAGGGCATCGAAAGAAGATACGGCCACTTCGCGGGTTACCAGATTGCCGTTGCCTTCCAGCGTTTTTTGCTTATCGTTCTGTGCCGCTGCCGTTCCGGCCAGGCCCAGGGCTAAAGCCGATGCAAATAAGATCTTTCTCATAATGGTTGATTTAAAGGTTTTGTATGATGTCTTAACGAAATCCTTCGTATAACGAAGGTAGGCATAGGACTGTTACAGGGATTTTGCTTTTTAGGACTAACGGCAGTTAGGGTGGGTGGAAGGCGGGTGAGTTGTTTGAGGTTTGAGGTTTGAAGTTTGAGGTTCGTTAGGGGATCATTCCTTTCTTTAGCGGTTCCTCCGGGCCCGTGCCTTGTGGCTACCAAACAGCCGTTGAACAGCAGAGGAACCGCTAAAGAAGAAAACGCCGCATACAACATCAAACCTCAAACTTCAAACCTCAAACTCTAAATTTGCCCATGCGCTTGCTCCTTTTAACCGCTGCATTGTTATTGCTCCTGTCGTTCAGAAACAGGGGCGAAGAAACTTCATGGATACGCATCAACCTGCTAGGATACAAGCCCTCGGGCCTCAAGGTGGCTGTATGGTGCTCTAAAGGGAATGAAGAAATAAAAACCTTCCGGCTTATAGATGCGGCAAGCGGGAAAACAGTGCTTACCGGCCCTGCCGGAAAGGCCTTTGGGGCTTATGGGCCTTTTGTCCAATCCTACCGCCTCAATTTCACCAATTTTAAAAAGCCGGGGAAGTACTACCTGGCAGCGGGCAATGCACGGTCGCCGGAGTTTGCCATTGGCGACGGAGTATATGACGGCACGACCGATTTCTGCCTCCGCTACATGCGCCAGCAGCGCTGCGGCTTCAATCCCTTCCTGAAAGACAGTTGCCATACCCACGACGGCTACACGGTTTACGGTCCGCCCGCCGGCACCCTCTCCGGTGAAAAGGAAGGAATGCACATCGACGCCGTAGGCGGATGGCACGACGCCTCCGACTACCTCCAGTACGTCACCACTTCCGCCAATGCCGCCTACCACCTGATGATGGCCTATCGCGATTTCGGGCCTGTATTCACCGACCGACACGACGCCAACGGTCTTGAGGGCGCCAACGGCCTGGCCGATGTAATGGACGAAGCCCAATGGGGGATCGACTGGCTGATGAAGATGCACCCCCGTACAGACTGGATGTTCAACCAGCTTGCCGATGACCGCGACCACATGGGCATGCGCATACCCCAGGAAGATACTTTCTACAACAGGGGCTTCGAGCGCCCGGTTTACTTTATCACCGGCGAGCCGCAGGGGCTTTTCAGGTATAAGAACAGGACCACCGGCACGTCTTCCACTGCCGCCAAGTTTTCCAGCGCTTTCGCGCTGGCGCACTACCTCGCTGTAAACGATTCCGCGTACAGGAAAGCTTCCAAAAGAAAAAGCTATTACGACAAGGCTTTCGATGCTTACCGGTATGCCCAGAAAAAGCCCGGGGTTACCCAAACAGCGCCGGGACGTGCTCCCTATTTTTACGAGGAAGACAACTGGGTGGACGATATGGAGCTGGCCTCCGCCGCCCTGCACGTGATGGTGAACAATAATCCCGGCACCGCCGATGCAGGCCATTACCTACGCCAGGCCTATTCCTACGCCAAAAAAGAGCCCGTCTCTCCCTGGCTGGGCCAGGACACGGCCCGCCATTACCAATGGTATCCCTTCATCAACCTGGGTCATTACGAGCTGGCCCGGGCAGCCAAAGGGAACAAGGTGAACCCCGGCATTTCCGCCGAAATGATATCTAATTACAGGCAGGGCATCGAGCGGGTGTGGAGCAAGGCCAAGGGGAATGCCTTCCTGCGTGGCGTGCCTTTCATCTGGTGCAGCAACAACCTTACGGTTTCCTTCGCCACCCAATGCTACTGGTACCGCCAGCTCTCCGGCGACCGCCGTTTCGAGGAGCTGGAGCAGGCCAATTTCGACTGGATATTCGGCTGCAATCCCTGGGGCACCTCCATGGTGTATGGATTGCCCGCCTGGGGCGATACCCCCGCCGACCCGCACTCCGCCTTTACCCACCTGAAAAACTATCCCATCGACGGCGGCCTGGTGGACGGCCCGGTATATGGAAGCATCTATAAAAATCTTATCGGCATCAAGCTATACCAGCCCGACGAATACGCGGCCTTCCAGAGCGAGCTGGTTGTGTACCACGATGACTATGGCGATTACAGCACCAACGAACCTACCATGGACGGCACGGCTTCGCTTATTTACCTGCTGGCGGCAAAGGAGGCGGAAGGCCGCACGGTAAAAAAAAAGCGCTGACTGATCCCTTTACCTGGTCTCACGGCGCCATCATCCGCGGCGACACCCTGAAAAAGCAGGTATCGCTGGTATTTACGGGAGATGAGTTTGCCGAAGGCGGGCCATTCATCCTGCAACAACTGAAAAAATACGGGGCGAAAGCTGCGTTTTTCTTCACCGGCCGCTTCTACCGGAATCCTGAATTTGGGTCCCTCATCCGCCAGATCAAAAAGGACGGCCACTACCTCGGCGCCCACAGCGATGCCCACCTCCTTTACTGCGACTGGAAAAAGCGGGACAGCCTTCTTGTCACAAAAGAGCAGTTCCGCCTCGACCTCCAAAAGAACTACGCCGAGCTGAAAAAACTGGGCATCTCCAAAAAGGAAGCCCGGTTTTTCCTTCCACCCTACGAATGGTACAACGACACCATCGCCGCATGGACCCGCGAAATGGGCCTTCGGCTCATAAGCTATACTCCCGGCACCCTGAGCCACGCCGATTATACCACCCCTGATGCCGCCAACTACCGCAACTCGGAAACCATCTACCAGTCAATTATCCGCTACGCGGAAAGAGACCGCAATGGCCTCAACGGTTTCTTCCTGCTCCTTCACATCGGCGCCGGCCCAAAGCGCACCGATAAATTCTATGAGCGCCTGCCGCAACTGCTGGAGTGGCTGGGGAAGGAAGGGTATGTCGTGAATTGGCGTGAATCGTCAGTCGTCAATCGTGAATAGGTCGTTTATGGGGGAAGATGCTTTTCTTTGGTGGGTAATTTTTGATGTTTTAATTTTCAATATTCAATGTTCAACGATCAATTTTCAAGGGGTGCCCGCCTGGGGTGGGCTTGTCATGGAGGGAGGGAATGGATACGGCAATTTTCGGGAACGAACGGACGTTAGAATGGCCGGGAGAGAAGGAAGCCGGGGCAGGCTTGAATATTGAGCATTGATTATTGATATTTGGGGTTAACGGGGCTGGCTGCCCAAGAAAGCATCTGCCCCTGTAAACGGCCTATTCACGATTGACGATTCACGATTCACGAGATTCACCATTGACCATTCACCATTCACCGTCTCACCTTAAATTTGCATCCACAAGCACACGCCATGAAGTTTGAAAAGATCCATAACAAGGGCCAGGCGCAGCTGTTCAGGAATCCATTCCTTGAAATGCTAACCAAGGCTAATCCTATCGTTATCTGGAGCATGTACCTCCCGTTCATCATCGGGCTGCCCGTTTATGCTTACCGCAACCTGGGAGTGAACGGCGGCAGGATAGCACTGCTGTTCCTGGGAGGAATGTTCTTCTGGACACTCTTCGAATACCTGGCGCACCGCTTTGCCTTTCACTGGATAGCGGAAAGCCAAAAGGCCCAAAAGTTCGTGTACATCCTGCACGGCAACCATCATCACTATCCCCGCGACAGGGAAAGGCTGTTCATGCCGCCCTTGCCCAGCATCGTCCTGGCTTCGGCCATCTTTGGTCTCGAATACCTGATACTGGGAAGCAGGGTGTATGCCTTCTTCCCCGGCTTTATACTGGGTTACCTGCTGTATGCTTCCATGCACTACGCCATACACGCCTGGAACCCTCCTTTCAAATGGATGAAACCACTCTGGCGCAACCACCACCTTCACCACTACAAGGACGAAAACAAAGGGTTTGGCGTAAGCACCACCATCTGGGATCACGTCTTCGGCACCATGTTCGACCTCAGAAAGGAAAAGGAAGACAAGGCGAAGGTGCAGGAGTTGATGTTTGAAAAAGAACAAAATTAACCTCTGGCTATGGCTACGAGCTTCAAGCCCTGAAGGCTTTTGGCTAATAGCTATTAGCTGATAGCTAACAGCTTTCCTCGATGGCTCAAAAAAAACTGGTTCGGTTTGCGGAGCTGGAAACGTTTGAAAATGTGCTCCAGTACCCGGAGGAAATGGCCGGCACATGGCACAGGTTCTTCCAGAACCCCCACCCGCTTGTGCTGGAACTGGCCTGCGGCAAGGGCGAGTACACGCTGGGACTCGCAAAGCTTTATCCCTCCAAAAATTTTATCGGCATAGATATAAAAGGCAACCGCCTGTGGGTAGGCGCCAAAAAAGCCATCCAGCAGAACATTCACAACGCCGCCTTCCTGCGCATACAGATAGAACGCATCACGGAGTTTTTTGCCAACGAGGAAGTGGACGAGCTCTGGATCACCTTCCCCGACCCGCAACTGCGCACCTCGCGGGCCAAGAAGCGCCTCACCCATCCCCGTTTCCTGCGCCTTTATTACGAAATATTGCGTCCCGGCGGAAAGATCCACCTTAAAACCGACAGCCCCGACCTGTACCGCTTTACCAAAACGGTCATCAGCATGTACGGCTGCCGCCTCCACCTTGACCTGGACGATGTGTACGCATCACCGGGAATACCGTCCGAGCTGCAGATCAAAACCCATTACGAATCGTTGGACATTGCCAACAGCAAACGGGTGCACTATCTTTGTTTTTCGCTGCCGGAACACTTGCCGTCGAGGGAAATGGATGCTACCTTACAGCAGCTATTGAAGGAGGAGGAAGGCGAATGAGCGGCGGCGGCCAACAGCAGTTTACGGAGGGGGAGGATTATTACCTGAACGAAAAGGGACTCATCACCTTTACGGAGAAATATCACCTGCGGAGAGGCTACTGTTGCGGATCGGGATGCAGGCACTGCCCCTATGACTACGATGCCGTGCCGGAGCCCAGGCGCTCCTTCCTGCTCGAAAACCGAAATACAAACGAATTACCGGGATAATGCCTTCAAAAAAACTACGCGAAGAAAAGATAAGGACGGTCACCCCATCCGGCCGCAAGGACGAAAGCTTTTTTGAAGCCGTCTTCGACCTGGTGCGCCAGGTGCCCAGGGGAAGGGTTACTTCCTACGGCGCCATTGCCGCTGCGCTGGGCGCCCGGTCCTCGGCCCGCATGGTAGGCTGGGCCATGAACGGCTCGCACCGTGTAAAGCCTTCCGTTCCCGCCCACCGCGTGGTGAACCGCGAGGGACTGCTTACCGGCAAGGTCCACTTCAACCCGCCCGAAAAAATGCAGCAGCTCCTGGAAAAAGAAGGCGTGAAAGTAGTGGACAACCAGGTTCAGGATTTCTTGAAGAAGTTCTGGGACCCGATGAAGGAACTGGGGCTGGATAGTTAACCGATCAGAGACCACCGACAACCGAAGCCGCAAGCCGGAGCCGCAAGTTCATAGCCATAAGTCGTAAGCCATAAGTCCAAACCCCAAGCTCCCTAATTCCAAATTCCCAATCCCTAATTCCTCTCTACCTTCTGCCTTTCGCCTTTTACCTTTTACCTTTTACCTTTAATAAACCAGGAACCTCCTTGGTACAGTACCGGAAAATTATCGTGCTACCAATTCAATCATTTGTATGAAATTTTTTTCACGCCCCTACCACCTGCTGCTGCTCTCTTCCGTGGTGTTCCTGTTCCTGTGCATTTTCCTGCAAAGACGAACGATAGACCTTCCCCTCCAGGATAGCTATTTTATCATGGACCGCCCCTTCCTGTTTGGCGGGTTTTCCCTGTTCCTGTTTGTGGCGTGGGTAGTGCACCGCGTGCCGGACGAGCTGCTGCTTTCACGCTATATTACCTGGTTTTATTCCATCGTCACCATCGCCTGCCTGGCCCTGGTGGGTACCTATCCTTCCTGGGGACACAGCCGCCCCGAAGGTCCCGTTGGTGTGCCGGTACTCCCTCCCGGTTATGTTAATTACATCCCCTACATCATTACCGCTTTTCTTATCGCGCAGGCGCTGCTGTTTGTGAATGTGCTCGTGGGAATGGTAACCAAGCTGAAACGCATCCCGAAGAACCCAACCAAGGAATATTATTACGAAGAATTCTGGAAACAATACCGCAGCCACAAACAGCAACAGCAACGATGATCTACCGCGAAGCAACCACCAACGACATAGAGCAAATGCACCGCGTACGAATGGCCGTAAAGGAAAACGTACTCTCCAACCCCGCACTGGTCACGCACCAGGATTATGTAAACTATCTCACCACCATCGGTAAGGGCTGGCTCTGCGAATCGGGCGGAGAAGTTCTGGGCTTTGCCATAGTGGGAACGGAGGAAAAGAACGTCTGGGCCCTTTTTGTATCCCCGGAAGCCGAAGGAAAAGGTATAGGCAAAACCCTTCACAACACCCTGCTCGACTGGTACTTCAGCCACCACACCGAACCCCTCTGGCTCACCACCAGTCCCGGCACCCGTGCCGAAGAGTTCTACCGCCGCTGCGGCTGGACCGAAGTGGGACGGCAGGCCAATGGAGAAGTGAAGTTTGAGAAAAGGGGGAAGGCAGAAGGTAAAAGGGGGAAGGCAGAAGAGAGGAATTAGGGATTAGGAATTGGGAGGGATTAACCGCCAGGACGTCAAGACGCAAGGAAAGTTGGAAGTAAGGGTCTCCGCTTGCAGCTTGAGGCTTGAAGCTTGCAGCCTTCTCTTTGCGTTAATTTCCT
>DASWNB010000179.1:0-2716 GCA_036399455.1 Flavisolibacter sp.
CCTGCATCTTCAGCGGCATCGGCATCCCGTACTCCCAAGGAATTTGTTACCGCCTTCGCCGGCTGTTGCGGTTCATTTTTCGCCCTGTATAAATCACCGGCGTGGTAATAGCTGCCATGATTGTCGTCGTCGTTATCCATATCGTGAGCCACATCTGATTTATCAGCAACCCACATCCACTTTTTACCATTATAATTCTGCTCCATTAGGCCATGAGCAGCTTCTCTGTCTCCTCCATTGCGTTTCAATATTCTATTGAATTTTCTCTGGTATTTCCTTACACTCCTCCTTTCCTTGTCGTTTCCTGAAGTTGATTCTTCCGGGGCCATGCCGTCCGGATCAATAAAACGGAGTGGGTTGTTAAAGCTAAATGCATAAGGGGACCATCTTCTCATCCCATCGCTTAAGGGATCCACTACATGCCATCTCCCGATCTGGTTATCATACATTCTTGCACTATAGTCTGTCCATTCCAAACCACTACCGTCCGAAAACTCTTCCCGCTGCTCTTCCTTACCATTAAACTTCATCTTATTGCCGTGCGTGCCCCCCAGGGCCTTGCTGCTTATCCCCTGCATCACCAGCCCAAACGGGTAATAATGCGTCTCTTCCAGGACCGGTCCTCTGATATGCGTTACCTGAAGGTTGTCAAAGTACACATCGATATTCTGCGTTTCATTGCTTACATAAATATACAGATACCCGTTCTTGCTAACCGGGAGATCGGTGAAAACATGCGTCTTCAGCACATCGTCCGCACCCACCTGGTCGGCGCCGCTGGAAGAACTCACAAATTTGAACTGCTCGTCGAACAATATCCAGTTGAGATAGGCCTTCGGAAGGCTGCTGTTCACAGACTGGCCGGATAAAAAGCTCGAAGCTTCTGTCTGGAAGGATGTACTGGAACTCAATTCGGAAGCGCCAGCCTTTGCTCCCGGCACAGCGCCAATGCCGCTGCCCAGTGCGTTGACCAGTTGGGTGAGTACGCTGGACGGAGTGCCCGGGCTGGCGCTATTCAGCTTGTACCAGCTCTCCACGTAAACATTGAATTTGTCGCCGGACATCACTTTCAGCACAATACCGGGCCCGATCTTCTGCCCATCTCCCCTTACCTTGGCAACATAGTCGTTCCTTATCGCATTAGGGTCCAAAGGATCTAAAGGGTCCGGCCAGGGAGTACCCTCGGGCTTTGCCACGCGGGTTTCGGGCAGTTTGGAATAAAAGCTTTCTTCCGTCTCGGCAGGCATGGTCTCCATTGTTGCGGCAGGATATTCATCACTCTTCTGCTCGCCGGTCAGCACCATGCGCACGTTGCCCAGGTGGTCCTTAATAAAATAGTCCATGTGAAAACCACCCGGAAAAGTATGAGGGTAGCCGGAAGTTGCCTGGTGAGGGCCAAAATACCGCAGCCTTCCTTCCTCATGGCTGATAAACTGTAAAACGCCATCCTCATAAACAGCCGACCCCACGTAAAGAGTAGTAGTGGTCTTTACAGGCGTACCCGTACTGTCCACGGTCACTTTCTTCAGCTTGGTTCCTGCGGCATCATAAGTATAGGTGATGGTGCCCTTGCCAGGTACCGCGATCACCTGCGGAAGGTTCAGGTGGTTATAAGTAATGGAGCCGATCTGCTTGTTGGCATCGCTCACCATGTTGCCATTGACGTCGTAAGAGTAATCGGTTCCGGAAGTATTCCTGTCCGTAAAATCGGCAAGCTTGTGATCCGCAGAGCCGATGGATCCGCCCTCCGTAACAGCCTGCAGGCGGTTGCTGTTGGCAATATAACTGTAAGCAAGGGAATCGATCTTGGCACTGCTGAGGCCTTTAAGCCCCCATTGCTGCATCCCCAGGATATTACCGTTCGCATCATACGCAGTCGTTGCATCCAGGCCCGTGCCCATTTTTACGTCGAAATTCACGGCCGAGTTGCTCCAGGACGAGCCGGATTGCTGGGTAAAGTCTGCCTTGAGTAAGCGGTTCGCTGCATCGTAGGCAAATTCATACCTTCTGCGCTCGCCATCGCCCTGGCTGCGCCAGGTGGATTGGGCGATATTTCCATTGAAAGCCTTGCTGCTGCTGTTGGCATAGCCATCTTTGTCATAGCTTAACTCCATGCCGAAATAGTTCGATGTGGCGCTTGAGCTGCTCAGGTAGCCCCTGTTCATGCCCAGCATCCACC
Organism: Flavisolibacter sp.; assembly: GCA_036399455.1. GTDB lineage: Bacteria > Bacteroidota > Bacteroidia > Chitinophagales > Chitinophagaceae > Flavisolibacter. The sequence goes on from DASWNB010000179.1 coordinate 2,180, forward strand.
CCCTGATGTTGTAATCGAAAGACAATGTTTCAACAGGAGTGGCCGGGTTGCCCAGCTTTTTGGTTTTTACATGGCCAAGCGCATCATACTCAATCGAGACAAGATCGATAACGCCCGAGCCTCCAATGTAAGTATCCAGCAGCCCTTCGCTTATCGTCTCTTTTTTTACCGAAGACAAGCGGCCCAGGGAATCATAATTATACGAGGTAAGAATAAGAGCGTCCGTGTTACCGCTGTTACCATTTGTGTGAAGCATTACCTGCACCAACTGCTGCCCGGTAAAGGAGTATTGGTTCGTTGCAATATCCGTTCCGCCGGTAAGGTTTTGCTCCTGGGTTTGGATCAGCCTTCCCTTGTCATCATAATAGTTAACGGTATACAGGTAAGTGGACGTGCCCAGCACCTTTACCCTTGTACCGGTCACTGCCCCTTTTAGGGTAGGACTTTGGGTGACTGCCTGCGGGTAAGGAAAACTGCTGTTGGAAGCTGCAAGCAGGTGGGTGTCGTGGTCTGTAGAACGCGATGCGGAAAAGGACT
>DASWNB010000180.1:0-2060 GCA_036399455.1 Flavisolibacter sp.
AGATGGGAAAGATCAACATCCAGAAATTCAGTGATGGCGAAATCCAGCCGATCTTCCTCGAAAGCATCCGGGGAGATTTTGTTTTTCTTGTGCAAAGCACCTATGCTCCGGCCGATAACCTGATGGAGCTGCTCCTGATGATCGACGCCGCACGCCGCGCTTCCGCTTATAAGATCATTGCTGTGCTTCCCTATTACGGTTATGCCCGCCAGGACCGAAAGGACCGGCCCCGGGTAGCCATCGGCAGCAAGCTCGTCGCTAACATGCTGGTGGCTGCAGGCGCCAACAGGGTTATCACTATGGACCTCCATGCTCCCCAGATCCAGGGCTACTTTGATATACCCGTGGATCACCTGGATAGTTCGGCTGTTTTTATACCTTATATAACACAACTGAAGCTTGAAAACCTTACCTTTGCGGCCCCTGATGTTGGCGCTACCAATAGGATCAGGGAAATTGCCAGTTATTTCGAGGCCGAAATGGTGATCTGTGACAAGCACAGGAAGCGGGCTAACGAAATTGCCAGCATGGTGGTGATAGGAGATGTGACGGACAAAGATATAGTGATCATCGACGACATCTGCGACACCGGCGGCACACTGGCAAAAAGTGCAGCTCTTTTAAAGGAAAAAGGCGCCCGTACGGTAAGGGCACTGATCACACACGCGGTTCTGAGCGGAAAGGCTTATGAAACTATCGAGAACAGCGTGCTGGAAGAACTGGTGGTTTGCGATACCATACCGCTGCAAAGAGAAACCACCAAGATCAAAGCTTTGACCGTAGCCGAGCTTTTTGCCGTAGCCATCCGCAACGCGTACGAGAACAAGAGCATCAACAACCTCTTCTTCCACTCGCAGCGGAGGGACAAATAGTCAAAAACAAACACTCATAACAATGAACACAATTACAATCGAAGGACAACTGAGGACCGGAATAGGCAAGTCAGCCACCCGCCAGCTCCGCTCTCAGGAACTTGTGCCTGGTGTAATTTACGGGGGTGCGGAGGAAATCAATTTTGTTGCTCCTGCCAAGGCTTTAAGGCCTTTAGTATATACACCGAGTTTCCAGTTGGCCGTAGTGAACGTAGATGGCAAAAGCTACCGTTGCATCCTGAAAGACCTGCAGTTTGACAGAGTAAGCGATGAGCTGCTCCATGTGGACCTGCTGGAACTGGTAGAAGACAAGAAAGTGATCGCCACTATTCCCCTGAAATACGTGGGAGTAGCTGCCGGTGTGAAAGCTGGTGGCCGTCTTGTTACCAAAATGAAAGCCCTGAAGGTGAAGACCTATCCCAAGCACCTGAAAGAGCAGATCGAGGTAAATGTAGAAGCCATTGAGATCGGCGGGAACATCCGCGTGGAAGATGTGAAGACCGAGAACTACGAGGTACTGAACTCTCCCCGTATTCCCATCGCTTCTGTAGTAACCACACGTGCCCTGCGCCAGGAAGAAGCAGCCGCTCCGAAAGGCGCCGCCGCTCCGTCCAAAGCAGCAGCACCGGCCAAAGCAGCAGCGCCGAAGAAATAAATTAAAAAAATCCCGCCGAGAGGCGGGTTTTTTTTTGCCTACAGACGGTCGTTTACGGAGGCGGATTCATTTCTTTAGCAGTAGTCTTAAGTTTCAAGTTCCAAACCGTAAGTCGGAAGTACTAAACCTTTCTCCTTAGTGCCTGATGATTAGCAACAGCGGCAAAGGAGTGAGATTACACCGAAGAGATTTATGACTTACGACTTAGAGCTTACGACTCAGTAAAGACTCTTACTCCATAAAGACTCATCCGCGGACCGTGGAATGTAGACCGTGGACTTCCCTATTTTTGCACCCATGAAATTCCTGATTTTCGGGCTGGGCAATGTAGGCAACGAGTATGCACATACGCGCCATAATATTGGGTTTGATGTAGTGATGGCTTTTGTGACAAAGCATGGCGGGCAATTCAGGCAGGACAGGCTGGCCTTTGTGGCCGAGGTGCGCTGGAAGGGAAGAAGCTTTGTTTGTGTTTGTCCTACCACCTTTATGAACCTTAGCGGGAAAGCTGTGAAATACTGGATCGATAAGGA
>DASWNB010000181.1:0-3364 GCA_036399455.1 Flavisolibacter sp.
CTTTCGTATTTTTCCCGGTACTATTACGATTGTCCCGTGTTGGTTGTGGGGGTAATTTGCGGACTAATAATAACGGTGAAGAGCCAACGAAAGAAAATAAAGCCCACAACTAAGAAAAAGAAAGCCGCCGTTCCCAAAAAACGGAGGATCATGGTCATTGAAGACGAGGTGGATACCATCACCAGGCTGTACATCGGCCTGATCAGGATGGACTTCGATGTGGAGGTATCAGACAATACGGACGATCTTCGCGCCAGGCTCTCCCGCTTCAAGCCCCACGTGCTCCTGCTGGCCCTTCATCTTCAGAACGACGGCCTGTGCAGGGAAGTAAAAGAAAAATTCGGCATACCTATTATCATTTCCGCTCCTCTCGGTTCGGACAACAACAACGTTGATGTAGATGAAATGGTTTTTCGTCCCGTTAATTTGCCTGAGCTGGGACAGAAGATTACGATGCTGGTGGAGAGGTATGGAGGTGAGGGAACAGGAATTGGGAATTAGGAATTGGGTGGTTGACAGTTCAAAGTCTTAAGTCTTAAGCCATAAGTTTAAAGCCAGATACGATCACTTCGGCATCTCTTTTGCGTTTCTTTGCGCACCTTGCGTTTAAAATATTAACTGCAAAGAACGCGAAGCACGCAAAGAAATCTCCGCAACCGGACTTATTCACGATTGACGATTCACGATTCACGCCACTGCCCCCGCCACCTGCATCCTCACCGACATCCCCCGCAGTTTCTGCAACAGCACTTCCGAGACGATCTGCCTCTGGAAAATGCATGTAGTGCTTTCGGTGCCGTCGAGGCGGCCGGTTTCAAAGTAGCGGTTGGAGACAAAGGCGCTGCCGCAAAAGTCGAAGTAAGGACAGGTTTCGGCGCAGTTGTGCTGGCCCTTCCGGATGAGGCGGTGCATTTTCCTGAACACAGGACTTTGCTGTATTTCTTCCATCGATTCCAGCCAGCATACGTTGCCTGCAATGAAGTTATTGAACTGCGGGTCTTTGGCGCCGGAGAATTCCGGGGAGAAAGGCGTGATGTCGCCGTTCCTGTGAATGGTGACGATACCCAGCGCATCCGACTCCAGGGGCTTGCGGTAATAATCGGGATCGGTCTTCTTTGCATCAAACACATGGGTTATGTCCCAGAACTCGCGGATGGAAACGCTGTGGCGGTGCGGCCACCAGAGGTCGAATATGCGGGAGTAGAATTGGGTAAACTTGTCGCGGAGGTGCTGCGGCGGATCGGCATGGGTGCTGCCGAAGGATGTGTTGCTGTTGACGTTCTCCACCTCTTCCGCGTTGAAGCCAAAGGAGGTGATGTTGTTTTCCATGAAGAACTCAAAAATCTCGTCGGGGTAATCGAGCGATTCGCTGGTCAGCACGGCAAGTGCGCCGGGCTTCAGGCCGGCATCGCGGCAAAGGTTGAAGCCGCGCAATACTTTGTGGAGCGTGTCGTGGCCGCCCCAGGTTTTGCGCCGGGCATTGTGCAGGAAGGCCGGGCCGTCCATGCTGATGCCCACCTTGAAATTGTAGTTCTTGAAAAGACTGATCCATTTGTCGTTGATCAGCGTGCCGTTTGTTTGAACGGAATGGACTACCGGCAGTCTGCCGGGAAAGGACCCGCAAAAGTTCATTGCCTTCTGGAAAAAATCGAGTCCCGCGGTCAGCGGTTCCCCGGCATGCCAGAGGAACTGGAACTTGCGGCTTTGCGCCAGCGGCGATCCGACGGTAGTCCTGAAAACAGCTTCCAGCACGTGGTCAGACATGAGCGTGGTATCCTTTCTGCCCGGTACATAGCAATAACTGCAGTTCAGGTTGCAGAAAGAGGTTGGTTGTACCACCACCAGCATAAGCGGTGTGTCCTGGTGTTCGCTTTGCATGATCTTATTTTGTGTTTGATGCTCCTGCCTGTACGTGTCTTGAAGGTTACTTGATATCGCCCCAACTGTCAGGCCATGCGCTGATCTGTGCCGTGTCCTGTCCGGATTGCGATTGTACGTTAAGGTCAACGGTCAGATCGGGATTGATCTTGGCAATTTCGTCGTTGACTTTCTGGCGGTACTTGGAAATGATCTTTCCTACCTGCTCGTTTTGATTTGTGTTGTCGCCCATATAGATTGGTTTTAGATGAAGTGAATGCGGTTGCATTTCAAGGGAAGGAAGCTGCTTCATCAGGGCGGATAAGCGATTATGCAATGAAGTTAGTTCCCCACCTGCGCACACGCAACGGCATCAGTGCTCAATTGATTTCACCGGGGTACGGATTGGGATTTCCGGAGGATGAATTGGAAGCGGATGACCGATCAGCGACAACCGACCACCGAAACGCCTAGTGCAGCCCTTGCGTCTTTGCGTCCTGGCGGTTAAGTTCAAAGGGCAAGCGCAGCGCAGCCCTCTCACAGCTCGCAGCTAATTACTCGCAACTTCTGAGTAGCTTGCACTTCCAAAACCATCACCATGCATATCATCTTAGGCGCCGGCGGACCGGTGAGCAATGCCCTTACGCAGGAATTATTACAGAAAGGAGAAAAGGTGCGCCTGGTGAGCAGGCGTCCTGTGACGCAGTTTCCCGGTGCGGGATGGATGCAGGCGGACCTGAGAAACGGTGCGGCCGTGCGGCAGGTGGTGGACGGCGCTACGGTGATTTATCTCTGTGCCGGTCTGCAGTATGATAAAAAGGTCTGGGCCGCCGAGTGGCCGCCGATCATGCAGAATTTTATTGATGCGGGTAAAGCTACCGGCGCCCGCCTCATCTTCTTTGATAACGTGTATATGTACGGGCCGGTGGATGGAACCATGACGGAAGAAACGCCTTACCGTCCTGCCAGCGTCAAGGGCGAAGTAAGGGCCCGCATCGCGGAGCAACTGATGAACGAGGCCCGCACCGGGAACATAAAGGCCAGCATCGCCCGCGCCACAGATTTTTACGGCTCGTACTCGCTCAACTCTTTTGCAGATTCCCTGGTGCTGGTGAAATATGCCGGTAAGAAGAAAGCCAACTGGCTCGGTGATCCCTCCAGGAAGCATTCCCTCACCTACGTACCCGATGCCGCAAGGGCTCTTTACACACTGGGACAGCACCCCGAATCGGACAACCAGGTGTGGCACGTGCCCTCGGCCCCTGCCCTTACGGGAAAAGAATTCCTGGAGCTCTCCGCCCGGGTATTTGGCGTACCGCCGAAATACGGCACCATCAACAAGTTCATGCTGCGGATGGCCGGCCTCTTCAGCAAGCCTATCAGGGAAAGCATGGAACTCTTTTACCAGTACGACCGGGACTATATTTTCGACTCCAGCAAATTCGAAACAACCTTCAGTGTAAAACCCACCAGCTACGAACAGGGACTGCAGGAATTTTCCAGGGCG
>DASWNB010000182.1:0-3247 GCA_036399455.1 Flavisolibacter sp.
AATGAAAAAGACAGGGACGACATGCTTCAGCATGCGCTTACCTTCCTCTCTGCAAAGAAAACTCCCGGCGGAACTGAGAAGGAACCCCTCAGCCATACCTTCAGCCTCTCTTCGGCCGACAACCTGATGCTCACATCCGTGCAGAAATTCAAAACGCCCCGCGAAGCCACTGAGAATGCAGGACTCACACTGCTGATGGCGGGCAACCCGGACAACTACCGCTATCCCCAAAACCCTGCCGGAGAGCACATAGTGCAACTGGTAAGCGGCGAACAGGTGCTGGCAGTAGCTCCCGGCAGCTTTGCCGATCCACTTGTTGCCGAAGGCATCCGCAACCAGGTGACAGGATACATCAGGCCCCACCTTTACGAAGTTGAGGTCCGCGCCTTTGATGATAAATGGAGGTTCCGCATTTCGATAGGTATAGACAAGGCGAGGGCTCAATTCCTGAGCCGCGAAGAATACGGACGTGTGGATGAAGCCATTGCTGCCTACAAAAAAATGGCTGCCGACATGGGCAACCTCAAGCTCCAGAAAGCAGAATCTAAAATGGAGCTTGTATCAAAGCAGAAGATCAATAAGACCAATATAGCCGCGACTCTCCAATCCGACCCGGCGCAGGAAAAAGAGCAGGAAGAAACAGCACAGAAAGCGCTGGCGGTATCGCAACTGTTTCACCAGCTTTCCACCGCTGAAGACAAAAAAGCGCTCCAGAGAATGGTGCGCAAGGACGACCTTGCGGAGCAGGGCACATGGGTGTACCGGCTTGTAAAAAGCCACGGCTACTTTGCCTACCACCTCGACTGCAGCAAAGAGCAGATCAACGACGACAGGAAGATCAAAAACCTTCATGCCGCCGCAACCGATAAACCCGCGTTTTTGCAGATCTGCCTCGGCGGCGGCATCACCTGCAAACGAAAAGACGCCGCCGGCAACTACCGTTACCACTATGTGCTGAAATGGAGGAATAATACGCCGGGTGAAAAAGATCTGGAGCTGTTCATCAGCGCAAAAGGTTATGACCTGCAGGCTGATGCAGAAAGTGCTTTTGAAAAAGAATACCTCACCGTGCTGAAGCGGGCTTCCAAGTCATACCACTACGGCGAAGGGAAATACATCTCGCTTACCGAAACATTCACCGGTGCAACCGGGGGCTGTGCCCGCAACGAAAATCCCGTGGTTTGCATAACTGCTGAAGCAATGGCACATTTCGGCGGCGAAGCGGCGGCTGTTGAAGCGCTGGTGGAGCTGGCAAAAAGCTATCCCGTCCGCATCAGCGGCAAGCGCTACAAATTCAGCCTGTACGATTACAAAAAGAAAGCCTCATACTTTATCAGCGCCGCCACGTATGAAACGCCTTCCGATGCGCTGAAGGCTTTCTTCTTCCTGCTTGTGCTCGTCAGGAACCGCAAGAATTATTACATGCACTGCGATGAGGGCACGGGGAATAAGTTCATTGTGCTGAAGGAAGTGCTGCTGGAAAGCACACGCCGTTTTCCTACCCGCGAAGCAGCCTGGGGCCCCGATGGCATTGAAAAGCTGATCGGCATTTCGCAAACCGAAGAGGCCTTCCACATTTCACTCAACCGGGATGACTGCTGCTTCTCGTTTTTCGTTGCCTGCAAAAGCAAGATCGTTCACCCCTGCACCTACGATACCGTGGCAGCCCGCGATGCGGCGCTCTCCCGCCTGTTCAAGGGATTTGCAGATTATAAAACTCCCGAGCTGCCCGATGTGGCTGTCGATGCCAACGGCGCATATTACAGTGTCACCTGGCGCGGCAAGCTGGTGGCCGGATTGCCACGGGGGCAGGATAATAGCCAGGGCGGTCCCTGCACCCGCACCTTCCTCAGCTTTGTGGAAACCATTTTGAAACTTGAAAACTGCAAGACCACTGCGGTGGGAGAGCACCTGGTGCTGAAGGACGAGGATGGAAAAGAGATAGCCCGCGTGGACAATACGCAGTTCACGGCGGACGAATGGGTAAAGGCTCTGGTAGATATGGCGGTACAGTTCCCCATCTTCAAAAAGGATGGTCTTTACTATTTCCGCGTTCCCTTCCCCGGCTCATCAGCTTCAACCGACAGTTCCACTGCCGACCCCTGCGGCTGCGACCAGCCCATAACTCCTGATTCGCCCGATTGCTACCTTGCCTGGCTGGGCGGCTGCTACAGCAGTTGCGGACAGGCCCTGGAAGCGCTGAAGGCACTTCCCGGAAAACTGAAGAACGAAAAGAACTACCGCTCCGTGTTCGATTGCTCCTGCGGCTCCTACCGCATAGAGTTTATCGAAGACGACGAAATAGTAGCCGCCAGTCCGCAGTGCTACTCCACCCGCGAAATGGTTTGCGAAGCAGTAGAAAGAGCGAACATGCTCATGAACTGCGAAGGAATGCACCTGGTGGAACACATACTCCTGAGGCCCCGCACCGGCTGCACCGAACATTGCTCCTGCCTCATACCCGATTGCCCGGATTATTCCTGCAACGATTTTGTATGGAAGGAATATGGGGAGGAAGATCCGTGCAAGCCCGCGGGAAGCGATCCCTGTTTCATTCCCGGCAAGGACCCTTACTCCTGCATTGCCACCGTCATGCTGCCTGCGTGGACCAAGCGCTTCCGCAAGCAAAAGAACCGCGACCTGGTAACAAGAATGCTTCACAGGGAAGCGCCTGCGCATGTACTGCTTCGTGTGCTCTGGCTTTCGCCTAAAGACCTTTGCACGCTTGAAACATCTTACAAATCATGGCTGCGCTGGCTGGCTGCCAAAAAGAACAACTGCGGCTCGCCCTTCGACCTTTGCCAGTTTATCAACCTGCTGTTCAGGACAAGGCTCGACTGCTGGTGGCCGGCGGATTACTGCCCCCCCTGCAGGCCGGAAGATGCGGTTCAAAGCGCCTGCTCCGAGCTGAACAGCCAGGAAACCCGCGGTTACTGCAACACTACCGTAAACGATGTATTCTGCTGGACCACACCCGACTGCTGCTACGAGTACAAGCGCATCAACCTTAAGCCTGAAGATGAAGCGGAAAAGATGAAGATCATTCGCAAGCGTACCGCCCAGTACACCGAAAGGCTGGAGCAGTTGCAGGCGGCGCTTCCCGAAGATGCGGTGATGGGGCAGGCCATCAGCTATATCAGGGGCGGCAGTGCCGACGAAGAAAAGCTGCTGCGTATCACCAAGATGCTCAAGGAAGCAGGAGAGAAAAAGGAAGAAGGAGTGACGGCAGCACAGAAAAAAGCATACG
>DASWNB010000183.1:0-2665 GCA_036399455.1 Flavisolibacter sp.
GTGGTCTTGCCCGCCCCGTTCGGACCCAGCAGGCCGATGATCTCGCCCTGGTTCACTTCTACCGACACATGGTCCACCACCGTGCGGGCGCCGTATTGTTTTACAAGGTCTTTTGTATGGACTTTAAGATTCAAACAGGAAATTTTGGTAAAAATAAGCCGTGCCCACTTCTTTTAGACCGCCTTTTGTATTTCATTAACTGGGTGGTATGTTTGCACCCTGTATGAAAGTTATCGATCACATTAACGGAGCAACCGGAAAGACACTTGTTTCCTTCGAAATACTTCCCCCTTTGAAAGGGAAAAGCATCAACGCCCTGTGGGATCACCTGGACCCTTTAATGGAGTTCAAGCCCGCTTTTATCAATGTAACCTACCACCGAAGCGAGAGCATGTTCAAGAAAAAGCCGGATGGGACCTTTGAAAAAGTGGATGTAAGAAAGCGGCCGGGAACGGTTGGCATCTGCGCCGCCATCCAGAACCGCTACTCCGTAGACGCCGTGGCGCACCTCATCTGTGGCGGCTTTACCCGCCAGGAAACCGAGGACGCCCTCATAGACCTGAACTTCCTGGGCATCAACAACGTGCTGGTGCTGAGGGGCGATGCCCCGAAGAACGAAAGCTTCTTCGAGCCCGAGCCGGGCGGACACCGCTATGCCATCGAGCTGCTGAACCAGGTGGTGAACATGAACAACGGCATTTACCTGGAGGAAGACCTGAAGAATGCCGTAAAGACCGACTTCTGCATAGGCGTGGCCGGCTACCCGGAAAAGCATTTTGAATGCCCCAACATGAAAACCGACTTGGCTTTCATGAAGGCCAAGGTGGATGCCGGTGCCGAGTACGTAACTACCCAGATGTTCTTCGATAACTCCAAATATTTCGATTATGTGAAGTGCTGCCGCGATGAAGGCATAACCGTTCCGATCGTTCCGGGACTGAAGCCCATCTCCACCAAAAAGCAACTGAACGTCATCCCCCGCACCTTCAATGTGGACATCCCCGAGGAGCTCTCCAACGAGATCCAGAAGTGCAAGACCGACGCCGAAGTGGAGATCGTGGGTACCGAGTGGCTGCTCCAGCAATCCAAAGAGCTGAAAGCCGCCGGCGTACCCGTTCTGCACTACTACACCCTGGGCAAACCGAAGATGGTCGCCTCGGTGGTGAAGGAAATTATTTAAGGTGGAAGGCAGAAGGTAAAGGCGAAGCCGCTATCTAATTCCCAATAATCAATGTTCAATGCTCAATTTTCAAGTGGTCTCTGAATTGGAAACTACTTGAAAATTGAGCATTGATCGTTGATTATTGAATATTCTTTGAGAGGGATAACCGACAACCGAAGGTGCCAAAAAGAAGTTCATCTTCCATAATCAGTCTCTGCCATACAACGGCTCACAACTCGCAGCTTCTCTCTAATACTTCTTACTCTTAATCAGCTCCGCCAAAGCCTTTTCATTTACGCGAACGGGATATTTCTGCCGTAACTCCGCTACCCAGCTCTTTTCCAGTTCCGATTGGTAGTCGGTGATGACGAGGCCGCGGGCCTCGGTGAAGCTGCGCTGGGCGGGTTTGGGATAGATGCGGAAGATGTAGGCAAAAGCAGCCGAGTTGTCCGACTTGTTCACTACGGGCTCCGTTACTATGCCTGCTTTCAGGGGCAGTTTCGATGCGCTGGGGATCTGCGACAGCTCAAAGCGGGCCGAATCGGCGGCTACCTTCTCGCTAAAGCTTTGCGCCAGCGACTGCCAGGCGGCAGGGTTCTTTTTCAGCTCGGCGACCAGTGACTTGGCGGCGGCCACGTCGGAGGAATAGAAGATGATGGCATCGGCGCTTTGCTTCCACTGGTACCTTGAGCGGTTTGCTTTATAATATTGAAGCAGGGCGGTCGTATCGTTCTGGCTGGGCTCCCACACTTTTTTCTGCATGATCTCGAAAAACAGGTTACCGTCCCTGAATTCATGAAGCTGGCGGCGGAAGGCCGGATTGAAGTTTTCCAGGTGCGCCTGGTAATGCTGTATGGCTTTTGCCTGCACAAACTCGTCCCATACCTGCGGATAGGGCTTCAGGCCGCTGCCGTCGTTTTTGAAGCGGAAGGTTTGGGCGTAGTTGAGCCAGTCGTTTACTGTAAAGGTCTGCTTGCCGAGGGTATAAACGGGGGTGGACTGGTTGATGCGGAAAGCGATGCCGGCGGGCTTGCGCTCCAGCAGGCTGTCCGTAAAGGCCCAAAGCTCGGATTCGCGGAATGATTGCTTTTGAAAGCCGCCCTGCTGAAGCACTTTCATGGCCAGTGCGTACTGGGCCACCTTCATGCGGTCGGTTTGGGCAATCCGGTTTTTCAGGTCTTCCAGGGTCTTTTCATCCTTTGCGGCGGATACGGGCGTTCTGCCCAGGCGCTTTACTATGTGGTAGCCGTGGGCGGTAAGAAAGGGCCTGGTGATGGCGCCGTCCGTTGCCAGTCCAAAGGCCGCGTTCTCAAAAGCAGGGTCATATTGGCCTACGCCGAACTCCTGCATCTGGCCGTTGGCGGCCGAAGAAATAATATCGTTGCTGAAGGCAGTTGCCAGCTTGCCGAAATCATCACCCCTGACCAGGCGGTTGTAGATAGAATCCGCAAGGCTTTTTATCCCGGTTTTTGTTTTTTCATCGGCGTCGGGAGGGATGGCCAG
>DASWNB010000184.1:0-8253 GCA_036399455.1 Flavisolibacter sp.
TTGTGCACCGGTTTGTTACGGTTGGGCCATCCGTACGGCGTACCGCTTTTACCTGCCTGGTGTTCCTTATGCTGGGGATGATTAAACTCCTGTACGTTCCGCTGGTGCTGCTGTTCCTGGGCATAATGTTCTTTTACGCGGTGAAGCGCAGGGGGAAGCGGTTGTATCATGTGCTGGCTGTTGACACGTTTTGCACGATGGCAGCTCTTGGTTATTACCTGTACCTGTCGGAACTGCAAAAGCACACGATTCCATTTACCGTGGAGTTGCCGCAAACACTGGTGAAAAGCTTTTCGCCGGAGGCGCTGGTGCATACATATCCTTTCATCTCATCTTCGATATTGAACACCAACTTCTGGAGCGTTCAGTTATCCGACATCCTGGATCTTAGTTATGACCAGGTGATCCTATTTTTCCAGTTGCTGGATATTGTACTTCTCGTGTTGCTGGCAATCTTTTTCCGGGTGCTGTTTTCGAGGCTGAAAAGCTACAGTTATTCATTCCTGCTGGTGGCACTGCCTACGGCGGGATTGATACTGCTGATGATCTTTGCGATGGCGGTACAGTATAAGCCGGTACTGTACGCCGGTTCCGTAAGGGGCTGGAGTTTTGTGCAGGATGCAAGGTCTTTTCTTTTCCCGATGGTTTTTCTCCAGGCTGTGCTGTTCTATTATATTTTCAGGCATCCTTCCGCCAGCCTTCAACTGAGAAATTTCCTGCTGCTCCTCTTTCTCATCGAATCGCTTCACGGCGGTTATTTCACCATCAAACGAGTGCTTGGCGAACAGGAATTAAAGCAAAGCATCCAACAAAAAACACCCATCAAAAAGATCAGCAATTTCCTGACAGGCACGCAAAAACAGCTCGGCGCCACCATCATACTCAGCACCCCCGACCCCTATCTCCGACGCTATGCCCTTCTTAATAATATTCCCGTCCAGGTCTTCAATCCCTGCGATTCCCTCACCACCCACTCTACCCCTGTCCTCTACGCCACCTTCGAAACGGATTCTTTCCAATGCACATCGGGTGTAGTTGCAAGGGATACGATCAGGCCGTATGCTTTGATGTTGGTGCGGTAGAAGCTGTTGGCTGATAGCCGTTAGCTGTTGGCTCCATTTCGTACCGTCTAAGGCATTGAGTCTTTAAGAAATGATTAGGATTAACCGCCAAGGCGCTAAGACGCGAGGAAATACAGGTGTGTAGCAGCGCTTTTGTATTATTCTTCGCCCTGGCGGTTATCAAAATTCCTTTGAGCAGAAGATGCTCATAGGTGGAACGAAATGGAGCTAACAGCCATCAGCCAATAGCTTCCCTCCTAAAATTCCGCACTCTTCGGTGTTCTCGGGAAAGCAATTACATCACGGATGTTACTCATTCCCGTTACAAACTGCACCATGCGCTCGAAGCCGAGGCCGAAGCCGGAGTGAGGCACTGTGCCGAAGCGGCGGGTATCGAGATACCACCAGAGTTCTTCAATAGGAATGTTCATATCTCTCATGCGCTGCTCCAATACATCGAGGCGTTCTTCGCGTTGCGAGCCGCCAACGATCTCGCCGATGCCGGGAGCCAGTATGTCCATCGCGGCAACGGTCTTGCCGTCGTCGTTCTGGCGCATGTAAAAGGATTTTATTTCCCTGGGATAATCGGTAACGATCACGGGTTTTTTAAAATGCTTTTCCACCAGGTAGCGTTCATGCTCGCTTTGAAGATCGGTGCCCCAGTTTATTTCGTACTGGAACTTTTTCTTTTTATAGGCAGGCGATTGCAGCAGTATGTCGATGGCCTGCGTGTAGGTGATCCGCTCGAATTTGTTTTCGACAACGAATTGCAGTTTTTGCAGCAGGTCCATTTCACTTCTTTCATTCTGCGGCTTTTGTTTTTCCTCGTCCAGCAGGCGCTGTCGCAGGAACTCCAGGTCATCCGCATTGTGCTCCATCACGTAACGGATGATGTACTGTATGAACTCTTCCGCAAGGTTGGCGTTGTCTTCCAGGTCGTAGAAGGCCATCTCGGGTTCTATCATCCAGAACTCGGCCAGGTGGCGGGCGGTGTTGGAATTCTCTGCCCGGAAGGTGGGACCGAAAGTATAGATATCGCCAAAGGCAGTGGCGCCCAGCTCACCTTCCAGTTGTCCGCTTACGGTAAGGTTGGTGGAGCGGCCAAAGAAATCCTGCGAATAGTCGATGCTGCCATCTTCTTTCTTCGGCGGGTTGTCGGCCGGCAGTGTGGTTACGCGAAAAGTTTCGCCTGCGCCTTCGGCGTCGGAGGCGGTGATGATGGGCGTATGCAGGTAAACGAATCCTTTTTCATTAAAGAACTTGTGCACCGCAAAGGCCAGCGAGTGGCGGACGCGGAACACTGCTCCGAAAGTATTGGTGCGGAAGCGCAGGTGGGCTATCTCCCTTAAAAATTCAAGGCTGTGCTTCTTGGGTTGGAGCGGGTATTTTTCGGGATCGGAATCGCCAAGTATTTGCAGCTCGTCTGCCTTCAGCTCCAGCTTCTGTCCCTTGCCCAGCGATTCGACGACCGTACCGCTGACCTTAATGGCGGCGCTTGTGGTGATGCGCTTCAGCAGCTCTTCGTCGAACTTTCCCAGCTCCAGCACTACCTGCAGGTTATGGTTGGTGGAGCCATCGTTGAGTGCAACGAACTGGTTGTTGCGGAAGGTACGCACCCAACCCATAACGGTAGCCTGTTGTCCCTGCGGCTCTGCTTTCAATAATTCTTTGATCCTGATACGGCTGTTGAACATAACTTGTTGTTTTGGTTCCCGCCTCCGGCGGAAGGACGGCAAAGATAACTTGGGAAAGGTGAAAGGTAAAAAGGGAAAGGCAGAGGAATGGCAGAGGCGGCACCTTGAGTTCGCGGGTGCTATTCATCTTGTGTTTAGATGAAGTGGCTGCAAGGCCTGCAAAGGATACACAAAGGAATATAAAGCAGAAAGGTATCGTCGCTTCTTATATTTGTAAAAAACTGCCAGACCGGGGAAATAGCTGCTATATTCTGTCTAACAACTGAAGGTTAAAACATAGCCATTTATACGTTAAAATTTTTGAATTTATCATTTTAGCCGTATAATTGCACCGGAAACCCGTTGAGAGCCCATTCCCTTATTGCACTCACAACACCCATTTTTCCTAATTCCATTCACAAACAGAAACTCAAACACACTGGTTAATCCCACGTAGTTTTTAAAACACTTTACTTATATGTACGATATTTTGCAGTTGAACGACATGCTTGTTCCGGAGTTGCTGGATATTGCCGAACAATTGGCTATTGATAATCCAAAAAAACTGGACAAGCAGGGGTTGATCTACAAAATCCTTGATAAACAAGCCGTTCTGAACGCAGGCGAAAAACCCGCACCTGGTGAAAAGCCCAAGCGCAGGCGCATCATTAAAGCATCCACCGCCAATTCAACCGAAGAGGCTTTCGTGGAAGAGGAGCCCATCGAAGAACCTGCTGCAGAACCCAGGAAGATTTCCAAGAAAGCTGCTCCTGCTAAAAAAGAAGAAAAGCCCAAAAGAGGAAGAAAGAAATCCGAAGAGCCGGCTCCCGCTCCCGTGGTTAATGAAGCTGATGGCTCTGAGGATGATAACAATAACGATTCCGATGGAAACGTCCAGGAGCAGTCTCCCATGGAGTCCGCCAACGAAGCTCCCCAGGGTGGTGGTGACAGGGGCGGTAACAACAACAACCAGGCGGCCAAGTTCTATCCCCCGCGCCGCGACCAGGCATTCAACATCGAGTTCGATGGCATTATCCTGGCCGAAGGCGTTTTGGAAATGATGCCCGACGGCTACGGCTTCCTGCGCTCTTCCGATTACAATTATCTCTCATCCCCCGACGATATTTATGTTTCCCCCTCGCAGATCAAGCTTTTTGGCCTGAAGACCGGAGACACCGTTACCGGCTCCGTTCGTCCTCCCAAGGAAGGTGAAAAGTATTTTGCCCTGCTGAAAGTGGAAACCATCAACGGCAAAAGCCCCGAAGAGGTCCGCGACCGCGTACCCTTCGATTACCTGACGCCGCTGTTCCCCTTCGAAAAGCTGAACCTGTTTACGACTCCCTCCGATTATTCTACCCGCATCATGGACCTGTTTACCCCGATAGGTAAAGGCCAGCGCGGACTGATCGTTGCCCAGCCTAAAACAGGTAAGACCATGCTGCTGAAAGCAGTGGCCAACGCCATTGCCCAGAATCACCCCGAGTGCTACCTGATGGTGGTGCTGGTGGATGAGCGCCCTGAAGAAGTAACCGACATGGAGCGCAGCGTGAGAGCCGAAGTAATTGCCTCTACTTTCGATGAGCCCGCTGAAAAACATGTAAAAGTTTCTACGGTTGCGCTTCAGAAAGCCAAAAGACTGGTTGAGTGCGGTCACGATGTTGTGATCCTGCTCGACTCCATTACCCGCCTGGCCCGTGCACACAACACCGTTGCTCCTGCTTCAGGTAAGGTGCTGTCCGGTGGTGTGGAAGCCAACGCCATGCAGAAGCCCAAGCAGTTCTTCGGCGCAGCCCGTAAGATTGAAAACGGCGGTTCGCTCACCATCCTGGCTACGGCCCTGATCGATACAGGCTCCAAGATGGACGAGGTGATCTTCGAGGAATTCAAGGGTACCGGTAACATGGAACTCCAACTGGACAGGCGCCTTGCTAATAAGAGGGTATTCCCCGCCATTGACCTGGTAGCTTCCTCTACCCGCCGCGATGACCTGCTTCTGGAAAAAGATGTGCTGCAAAGGATGAACCTGCTCAGGGTTTACCTGAACGATATGAACACAGAAGAGGCGATGTCCGAGCTGCTCCGCCGCATGCGTGGAACCAAGAGCAACGAGGAATTCCTGGCTTCAATGAACGGCTAAGCCCGCTTCCCCAATGCCATAGCTCTTCGCTACGGTCCTATTTTTGTAGTATCTGAGGCTGAAACAAAAATTGTTATTATGAAGACAAAACTTTTCAGCCTGCTGGCAGCATCGTTCCTGTTCGGGCTGGTAGCCTGCAACAACGATGGCGAGAACACCGCCAATAACGACACTACTGGCAATGCAACCGGTACAGAAACTGGCTCTAATACCGCAACATCTACAGGCACCTATGCCGCACTGGCCGATACCTTCCGCGTGAACAGTGAAGCTGGCCGCTACCGCGACGTAAGAAGCGGCAAGCCTATAAAGATCTCTGTCGATCCTTCTACAGGACGCAGGATTAACGTAGAAACCAATGAGCCCGTAACCCGTTACGTATATGTAATGGATAATGACTGGTGGCTCTATGACGATGGCGACACCCGCCTTGGCCGCGTAAAATGGGAGAATGACAAGATGAAGTATGAAGACAACGGCAGTTGGGTAGATTATGAAACCCGCTGGAAAGACGGCGACACCAAGATCAAGGTGGATGAAGGTGACGGCGAAATAAAGATCAAGGACGGCGACACCAAGACCAAGATCGAAAAAGACGGTGACGTAAAAACAAAGACCGACGGTAAGAAGGTTAAAACCGACGAAGACGGCACCAAAGTGAAGAATGACAATAAATAACGAGGCAGCCTCCTCATAGATAAAAATGCTTTCCTAAGGGGAAGCATTTTTATTTGGTGAAGGGGGTGGCGTGAATCGTCAATCGTCAATCGTGAATAGGTCCTTTGTGGCGGATGTGTCGTTACTGTAGCGGAGCCGTTCTGATTCTAATACCATTTAGACATTATCCGCAGGCCTTGCTTCGAAGTCTCCGTGGGTGGAAGCGTTCCTGGGGTTAACCGCCAGGACGCCAAGACGCTAGGAGATTTCACGCACTTGTCCCGCAGCAGGCGGGAAAGGCGCAAAGGAAAGGCAAAGAATTGGTCGCCAGAACCGCACTCTTTCTCTTTCTGTTTCTTTCTGTGTTCCCACGCCTCCGGAGCTATAAACCTAAGAAGAGCGCAAGAAGGCCTAAAGCGGCCTTAGGGTTTTTGGGAGCTTGCGACCCTTCTTTGCGTTCTTCGCTGGATAGGAGCCACGGAGACGCCGGAACACAGAAAGAAAAAAAAGAAAAAGAGTGCGGTTCAGGCGACCATTTCTTTGACTTTCCTTGCGCCTTTCCCGCCTGCTGCGGGACAAGTGCGTGAAATCTCCTCGCGTCTTCGCGTCTTTGCGGTGAAACAAAAATCTCAACAACACGGAGGCTCCCTAAAGAAAAGCTTCTCCCACCATAAACGACCCCATTCACGATTGCCGATTGACGATTCACGTTTCCCGCCTAACTTGCATCCATGCCCATAAAGCGCTTGCATATAGAGGAGTTCCTGGCGGGTGAAGGACCGGTGATCGATGTTCGTTCGCCGGGAGAGTATAACCATGCGCATATTCCCGGGGCGGTGAATATCCCCCTGTTTAGCGATGAAGAAAGAAAAGTGGTGGGCACCACGTACAAGCAGCAAAGCCGCGAACTGGCCATCAAATACGGGCTGGATTTCTTCGGGCCAAAGATGAGAAAGATGGTGGAAGAGGTAGAGGCATTGAACCCCTCATCGCAGCCCCTGCGCATCTACTGCTGGCGCGGCGGTATGCGCAGCGGCGCCGTGGCCTGGCTGATGGACCTCTACGGGTTTAAGGTGAACGTGCTGGCCGGGGGCTACAAGGCATTTCGCAACCTGGCGCTTAAAACATTCGAGCAGCCTTTTTCACTGAAGATTTTAGGAGGTTATACCGGCTCGGGCAAAACAGAACTTTTGCAGACCATGCGCAGGCTGGGCCAACCGGTGATTGACCTCGAAGAACTGGCATCCCATAAAGGTTCGGCCTTTGGCAATATTGGAATGCCGCAACAGCCTTCGCAGGAAATGTTCGAGAACAGGCTGGCGCAGGAACTCAGGAAGATGAAAGAGCAGGAAATCTGGCTGGAAGATGAAAGCCAGCGCATCGGCAATGTGAATATTCCGATCATTTTCTGGCAACTGATGCGGCAATCCCCCCTGTACTTCCTGGATATTCCCTTCGAAAAAAGGCTGGAGCACCTGGTGGAGGAATACGAAGGCTGCGATGCGGAAAGGCTCAGCAACGGCATCAGCCGTATCAGTAAGCGGCTGGGCGGGCTGGAAACAAAGAACGCCCTGGAATTTCTTTCGGGGGGAAACCTGAAAGAATGCTTCCGCATCCTGTTAAAATATTACGATAAGCACTATCTTAAAGGTCTGCACAATCGAACGAACCTGGATGCGTTATTAAGCAGGATATCCTGCAGCAGCGTGTCCGAAGAAAACTGGAGGCATTTGCTGGCCAAACACCAAATTGTATGAAAAACCTTCTGCTACCGGTCCTGCTGGTTCTTTCCGCATCCGCCTTTTCCCAGCAGGTAAGCGGCTTGTTCCAGGGAACTCTTTTCAACGACACCACCAAGATGGTGCAGAACTACGAGCTGGCCCTGAGCGAATACAGGGGGAAGATCACCGGCTACTCTTACACCACCTTTGTTTCCAACGATACTTTTTACTATGGCATCCGCCGCATCAAGGCTGCCATCCGCAACGACGAGCTGATCGTAGAGGATGGCCAAATGCTGGTGAACAATTACCCCGAAGCTCCCGCCAAAGGCGTAAAACGCATTTCGGTAATCCCGCTGAACGGGCAGGACAGCGTGGTAACCCTGAACGGACGCTGGGAAACCTCCCGCACCAAGGTCTATTATTCCGTTCCGGGCTCCATAGAAATGAAAAAAACGGACGACAGCTCCTCATCTGCCCTTATCCGCCACCTGAAAGAACTGGACCTGCTCACCCCCGAACCGCAGCGAACCGAAACACGCAAAACCGCCGCGGTAAAGAAGCAGCCTGAGAACAACACCCCGGTGGAAAAGCCCGCTCCTCCCATTGTTGAAAGGCCTGTCATTCTCGCTTACAACCAGCGCAAGGAAAAGGTGGTTCAAACCATTGAGGTCTCTTCAGACAGCCTGGTTCTTTCCTTTTACGATAACGGCGTTGTAGACGGCGACTCCATTTCTGTGTACCTCAACGGCCAGAACATACTTCCTGCCACCCGCCTCACGGCCACCGCCATCAAAAAGACCATCGCCATCCCGCCAGGCCAGGATGTGCGCATCACCCTTACCGCCGAAAGCCTCGGCACCATCCCTCCCAACACTGGGCTGCTTGTAGTAAAGGATGGAGAGAATTCTTTCCAGCTCAACTTCAGCGCCGACATGCAGACGAATGCGGCAATTGTGCTACGCCGGAGGCGGTAGCGTTTGAGGTTTGAAGTTTGAGGTTTG
>DASWNB010000185.1:0-8622 GCA_036399455.1 Flavisolibacter sp.
CTGTCGCCACGCGACCTGAAAAAGCTTTCGGTAGAAGAGCTGATGAACATCGAGGTAACGCTGGTGGCCCGCACACCCATAAAGCTCAGCGAAGCAGCATCAGCCATACAGGTGATCACCGGCGAAGACATCCGCCGCTCCGGCGCCACCAACGTGCCCGACGCACTCCGCCTGGCTTCCAACGTCCAGGTGGCACAGCTCTCCTCCAGCGTATGGATCATCAGCGCCCGTGGCTTCAACAACGTATTTTCCAACAAGCTGCTGGTGATGATCGACGGACGCACCATTTACACGCCGCTGTACGGCGGCGTACTGTGGGAACAGCATCATGTGCTGCTGGAAGACGTGGACCGCATAGAAGTGGTGAGCGGACCGGGTGGCACCCTTTGGGGCGCCAATGCCGTGAACGGCGTCATCAACATCGTTACCAAAAGCAGCAGCCAGACACAGGGACTCTATGCCACTGCTTCCGCCGGAACCTTTCTCAAGGATATGGCATCACTCCGCTATGGCGGCAGGATAGGGGAAAAAGTGCACTACAGGGCTTATGTCCACCACTTCGACCGTGACGCGACAGAGCAGCAGCCAGGTGGCAGCAAGAATCCCGATGCCTGGGGATTGACCCAGGGCGGCTTCCGGGTAGACTGGGACGCTTCCACCCGCGATGCCATTACCATACAGGGAGATTACTATGACGGGGAGAGAAAAACCCTGCCCGGCAACTCGGACCTGAACGGGCAGAACCTGCTGGCCCGCTGGAACAGGACCTTCTCCGAACGGTCCGACATGATGCTGCAACTTTATTATGACCGCTACTTCCGTGAGGATGCGGGCACAGCTTCCTACGACAAGATGAAGACCGCCGATGCCGACTTCCAGCACCGCTTCGGGATGGGCAAAAGGCACAATATAATATGGGGCCTGGGCTACCGCTACGTAAGAGATGATGCCAATTTCAGCAATACGGCCGGCGCGGGCATCGTGCCCCGCTTCAGGAACCTCGACCTGTTCAACAGCTTTGTCCAGGACGAGATCAGCTTTGACAAGGGGCTGAGGCTGACGCTTGGTACCAAGCTGCTGCACAACGTGTACACCGGCTTTGAATGGCAGCCCAATGCAAGGCTGGCCTGGATAAGGGAAAAAGGCACGCTGTGGAGCGCCGTATCCAGGGCCGTAAGAACCCCCAGCCGCTTCGACGTGGATTACTTCCTGCCCATGATTCCGCAGCCGTCAAATATTCCCAGCGTGGCCGGCGGACCCAATTTTGTTTCGGAAAAGCTGACGGCCTACGAGCTGGGCTACCGCTTCCAGCCCAACAGCCTGTCTTCCTTCTCCCTGTCTACTTTCTACAATGTTTACCGCGACGTGTACAGCGTGGAGAACCTGCCCAACACACTTACCTACCAGATACAGAACGGCTCGGAAGCCGAAGCGTGGGGAATGGAATTTTCGGGCAATTACCAGGTGCACAGGAACTGGAGGCTTCGCGGAGGCTATACCTTCTTTGACAAGGACATCAGGGCAAAGCCCGGGCATAATTTCAACCCCACTTACCTGGGCAACGACGTGGAGCACCAGGCCTTGCTGCAATCCGTGCTTGACCTTCCGCTGAACCTGCAGCTCGACCTGACCGCACGTTACCTGGGCAAGCTGGATCAAACCTTTGCCACTGCCGCCGTGCCTTCCTACACCACCTTCGATGCCCGCCTGGCCTATGTGCGCAGGGGCTTCGAGTTTGCCGTGGTGGGGCAGAACCTGGGCGACAGGAACCATACGGAATTCGGAACCTTTAATATCCCGAGGCATTATTACGCAAAAATCAGCGCACGGTTTTGAGTCATTGCTTTCTCCATATCACCCCTTTGCTTAAGGCCTGGCGGCTGAAGCTCCTGGTGCTGGCGCTGGCCCTGCTGCCGCTATCGCCGGAGGCGCAGCAGCAGGCGAACGCTGCGCAGATAAAAGCAACCTTCCTGTATCATTTCAGCAGCTTCGTGGAATGGCCTCCCGGCTCCTTTGCGCAGAAGGACTCGCCGCTGGTGATCGGCGTGTTGGGGCCGGACCCCTTCGGCAGCTTCCTGGACGAGCTGGTGCAGGGTGAAAAGGCCAACGGGCACCCCATTGTTGTACAGCGCTTCAGCGATGTGAAGGACGTAAGGAGATGCCATATCCTGTTCATCAACACGGCCCACCCCGCAGAAGCCATCAGGGCGCTGGGCAACCGCAACATACTTTTAGTGGGCGACTCGGATAATTTCATACGGAGCGGGGGAGTCATCCGTTTTTTACTGGAGAAGGGCAAGATCAGGCTGGAGATCAACATGTCCGCTGCCAGGCGAGCCAACCTGAACATCAGCTCCAAGCTGCTGAGAGTAGCCAAAACTGTGGATTAGCGGCATGAAGCAGAAGAGTACATCCATACAAAAAAAGCTGATGCAGGTGATCATGATTACCTGCGGAGCCGTATTGGTGCTTACCTGCGCCGCCTTCTTCACCTACGAATTCATCACCTACCGCGACATCAGCAAAAGCGAGCTGTCCACCCTGGGCGAGGTGGTGGCTGCCAACAGCACCTCTTCGGTGGCTTTCCTGGACCAGGATGACGCCCGTGAGATCCTGGGGGCGCTGAAGGCAAAGAGGCACATGGAAGCTGCCTGCCTTTACGACAAGGACGGCAACCTTTTCGCCACTTACCCTTCCGGCATTTCGCCGGAGAAGCTCCCCGCCCGTCCCGGAGAAGCAGGCTATGTGTTCAACAACGATTATATAGAGGGATTCCAGCCGGTAGTGCAGGGCTCTGCCCGCGTGGGCACACTCTACCTGCGATCCAGCATGAAAGGCGTATACAACCGCTTTGCGCTTTACGGCGTGATTGCGCTGGTGTTCATCATCATTTCCTTTGTATTCGCCTACCTCATTTCCAAGCGCATGCAGCGTTCCATATCCGACCCCATACTGGAGCTGGCAGGAACGGCAAGAACGATCTCCGATAAAAGGGATTATTCGGTACGGGCGGAGAAGAGAAGCAACGACGAGCTGGGCGTTCTTACCGATGCCTTCAACCACATGCTCACGCAGATACAATCGCAAAGCGAAGAGATCAGGGCGCTGAACGCGGGGCTGGAAGAAAAGGTGGCCATCCGCACCAACGAGCTGCAGAATGCCAACCTGACCCTTAAGGAGCAAAACGATTTTATTTACGCGGTCATCGACTCCTCCATTGACCTGATAGCCGTATTTAATGCCAACCTGGAATACGAGATGGTGAACAGGATGGCGGACAAGATCTACAACCGCAAACGCGAGGATATGGTGGGCAGGCACGTGCTTGATGTATTCCCCAACCTGAAAGGCACGGTGCTGATCCACAACCTGGAGCGTGCCTTCGCCGGCGAATTCATCCACCACGAAGCTTACAAATCCCTCGTGTCCGACCGCTATTTCGAAAACTTCTTCATCCCCTTAAAAGACCGCGACGGCAAGACCGACCGCGTGCTGGTGGTCGGCCACGACATCACCGGCGTTATGACGGCCAACGAAAAGCTGAAGCTGCTGAACGCCGAGCTCGAAAAATCCAACCGCGACCTGGAGCAGTTTGCCTATGTGGCCTCGCACGATTTGCAGGAGCCCCTGCGGAAGATCCAGATCTTTGCCGAACTGAGCGAAAACAACCTGGCACATCCCGAAGCGCTGAAAAAGTACCTGCACAAGATCAACTCCTCGGCGTTCCGCATGAGTGAGCTGATAAAGGCCGTGCTGAACTACAGCCGTCTTTCCAAGAGCGGAAATGAATTGGTGGAGATCGATCTCAACTCCATCGTAGCCAACATCCGCGCCGACCTGGAGATCGTCATCGAAGAGAAGAAAGCCCAGATCACCACCAATCATCTCCCCACTATTTTCGGAAACAGGCTACAGGTACACCAGCTTTTCCTGAACCTGATCACCAACTCGCTGAAGTTCACCGTAGGCCCTCCGCGCATCAGCATCACCGCCAACCTGGTGCCTGCCGGACAGCAGCGGCAGGGCGTTGTCTTTAGAAGGGAAGGCGCCTACTACGAGCTGGTGTTCCGCGACAACGGCATCGGCTTCGAGCAGCAGTACGCCGACCAGATCTTCGCCATCTTCCAGCGCCTCCACACCTCCGACCAGTACGCAGGCACCGGCATCGGTCTTGCCCTCTGCAAAAAAATAGTGGAAAACCACCAGGGCGCCATCACCGTTCACAGCCAGCCCGGCCAGGGAACCACGTTCTTCGTGTACCTGCCGGTGAATCCGGAGATAGTGACGGTAAGCGATAACCGATCAACGATAACCGATAAGAGTGCTATTGGCTGATAGCTGATGGCTGTTGGCTTGTGAACGTACAGCCTATTGACAGACGTTCTTTGGAAAAGCGCTGCAAGCTGCGAGCTTCAGGCTGCAGGCCATTGAGCACGTGTCCTGCATAGTTTAATTCTCAATATTCAATGCTCAATTTTCAAGGGCGTTTCCAATCGGAGACCACTTGAGAATTGAGCGTTGAGCATTGAATATTGAGTATTTTCAAAGGCTTCCACCTAAAGAAATGACTCTCCCCTCCTAATGACTCGTCTGTGGACCGTGGACTGTGGACCGTGGACCCCTCCGCATACTAAAACTTCTTCCCCAACGTTAAACATCATCCATGCTCAGCAACTCCATAACTACCCGTGTCCTGCCAGCTTTGCTGGCCATGTGCTTCTTCATCAGCGCTTCGGGACAGCAGATTACGGGGCTGTGGAAGGGACGCATCAGCAAGCAGAAGGTGGAGCTGAAGATCGTGCTTGACGGCGACAGCCTTACGGGAACTTCCTACTACTATGCATCGGCGGGCAATTACCGGAGGTACAGCATCAGGGGCCATTTCGACGGCAACACCAACCAGGTGGTGTGGTGGGACGATCAATTGATCGAAGAGAAGTCCGGTGGGATCTCGCTTTCCTCACCCGGCTCTGCCCCCATGCTGTCGAGGGCGGATTTTAACTGCCCGGGGGGCGGCGTAATGATGCTGGATGGCAGTGCAGGCAAAAAAGAAGATGAAGAAAAGACCGGCGGACCCGTTCACCTTGAGAAAACCACCGGCAGCCCGGTATTCCCGGATGAATGGGATTTTGTCATTGACAACTACACCATCGGCGGTAACCATCCTGACATCATCGACTCCGTTAAGCTTATAGCCATGACGCCCAACCGCACGGAAAAGGCCAGGCCAAAGGAAAAACCTTCCGAACCCATAGCCCGCCATACGGTTCCCGGCATGGCGACCATACCGCCCATGCGTGAATCGGGGCCCGTAGTCCGCAACGAGCCGCCCAGGCCTGAGCCCCGGCGCACCATCCCCCTGCCAAAACCCCAGACCATAGAAGAAAAGCTTACCACGCGCCAAAAAGTGTTCACCACAGAGATCCCCGTCAGCGGCGATTCCGTGGAGCTGCGCTTTTATGATAACGCAGAGGTCGACGGCGACTCCATCTCGCTCTTCCTCGACGGCAGGCTGCTGTTCACGCACGTGCGCCTCACGGACAGGGCCCATACCATCAGGCTTTCCGTGGCGGACCTCTCCGAAACCAGCGAGCTGGTAATGGTAGCCGAAAACCTCGGCTCCATCCCGCCCAATACCTCTTACATGGTGGCAATAGCCGGCGGCCAGCGCTACGAGGCCAAGCTCGCCAGCACCGAAAACAGCAGCGCCATGATCAGGTTGAAGAAAGTGGAAGGTAAAAGGTAGAAGGCTTTTGGCTGATAGCCGTTGGCTGTTAGCACAACAGGAACAGCGAAAGAGAGCCTGCGCAAAGATGAATAAGAGAAGAGTGCCCGTAAGCTAAACGGATACAAGCCAATAGCCAACAGCTATCGGCCAACAGCCTCTCTCGTCATCCGCTCATACGTTAGAGAAAGGCAAAAATTCCCGCTGCGGAAGTTAAATAGCGGGCCGCAACGCACCGTATATAGTCAAACAACTATTTTTGTCCGCGGGACCCTGTGCGGGGGAACCAATCGAATATCTTAAAACGCAATAAAAACTGCAGCATGGCACAATTCGGCAAGGGAGCCGCAAGGCGTGGAAAACCATCTTACTTTATGTCGGTACTGGGCGTGACCCTTGTACTGTTCCTTCTCGGCCTCGTAGGCTGGCTTCTCATCAACGCCAACAAGATCAGCGATTACTTCCGTGAAAACGTTGAAGTGCGTGTTCACCTGAAAGGCAACCTCACCGCCAAGGACAGCCTGGCCCTGGTGCAATACATCGCCGCCAAACCCTACGTTAAGAGCTATACTTTCGTGAATAAGGACATGGCCAAGGAGATCTTCCTGAAGGACGGCAACAAAAGCTTCGACGAGATACTGGACTATAATCCCCTTCCCAACAGCATCAACTTCCACCTGAAAAAAGAATACGTGCACGTAGACACGCTGGAGAAGATCAGGACCGAGATCGAGCAGACCCAGCAGGTGTTTGTTAGCGATGTGGCTTATCCAAAGGACCTTGTGACCAACCTGAACAAGAACCTCAAGAACATCAGCCTTGTGATACTGGTAGTTGCCATCATCCTGGCCATCGTGGTGATCATCCTGATCGACAACACCATCAGGCTGGCCATGTTCAGCAACCGCTTCCTTATCAAAACCATGCAGATGGTGGGCGCCACCCGCTGGTTCATTGCCAAGCCGCTCAATATCAGGGCCATCATCAACGGTGCGCTGAGCGGAGTCATCGCCATGATACTGGTTTACCTGCTCATGCTGGCAGTAGAGACCGTAGTACCCGAACTGAAAGCCATCCGAGACAATTCCGTCCTGGTCATACTTTTTATAAGCCTCGTCATCCTGGGCATCTTCATCACCCTGTTCAGCTCCCACCGCAGCGTGATCAAATACCTGAGGATGAAGCTGGATGAACTGTATTGAGAGAAGCTGTTAGCTATTAGCTGTTAGCTGCTAGCTGGTCGCCTACAGCTTACGACTCACTACTTAGGGCTTGAGCTAGG
This sequence comes from Flavisolibacter sp., assembly GCA_036399455.1. GTDB lineage: Bacteria > Bacteroidota > Bacteroidia > Chitinophagales > Chitinophagaceae > Flavisolibacter. The sequence goes on from DASWNB010000185.1 coordinate 7,008, forward strand.
GACTTAGGATTCCGGCTAACAGCCAACAGCTATCAGCCAACAGCTTCTTTCGCAAAGATTTACTATTTTGCCACCCCAAGTGCACGTTTCATGAAACAACAACAACAGAAAAAGAACGTTCCCGCCGCAAAGCAAACCGTTGCCCGGGAAACTGTCGTAAGGGACACCGGCTCGCTGTTTGACAAAAGCAATATCCGTTGGATGCTGATCGGCGGCGCCGTAATGATCCTGGGCTTTATACTGATGGCCGGGGGCAAGAGCGACGACCCCAACGTGTTCGACGAAAAAGCCGTGTACAGCACCACCCGCATCACCATCGCCCCGATCCTTATCCTGATCGGTTTTGTGATAGAGATTTACGCCATCTTCCGCAATCCCAAACCATAAGCCGGTCAATATTTCCTGATGAACATTGTCGAAGCGATCGTTATTGCCGTGGTGGAAGGGATTACGGAGTTTCTTCCCATTTCCTCCACGGGCCACATGATCATTGCCAGTACGCTGCTGGGCGTTGGCGGCGACGATTTCACCAAGGTATTTGAAGTGGCGATACAGCTCGGCGCCATCCTGGCCGTTGTAGTGCTTTACTGGAGAAAGTTCTTCCAGTTCAACCGCCCCGATTTTTATGTGAAGCTGGCCGTAGGCGTAGTGCCCGCCCTTCTTCTGGGCTATGTCTTCGGGGATGCCATCGACAGGATGCTGGAAAGTCCCACCGTGGTGGCCGTCAGCCTTCTGCTGGGCGGCATCGTTCTGCTGTTCATCGACAAGTGGTTCCGCCAGCCCACTTATTCCCGCCCCGACATTCTTGCCACCACCACCACACCGGCGGAGCTGATAGAGGCGGACGAGCGGCTTACCTATAAAAAATCTTTCCTTATCGGCCTCTGGCAGGTGCTGGCCATGGTTCCCGGCGTCAGCCGCAGCGCTGCTTCCATCATCGGCGGCATGCAGCAGAAGCTCTCCCGCAACTTTGCCGCGGAGTTCTCCTTCTTCCTGGCCGTTCCCACCATGCTGGCGGCTTCGGGCTATGCCCTCTTCCTGAAAAAATGGAAAGGCACGGGCATTGAAAAGCGCGGCTACGAGCTGATACTGGAATCAAAAGAGAACACTTACGCCTTCATCATCGGCAACGTGGTTGCCTTCATCGTAGCCATGCTGGCCATCCGCTTCTTCATCAAATACCTCCAGCTCTACGGCTTCCGCGTCTTCGGCATCTACCGCATCATTGTAGGATGCATTTTGCTTATCCTGATCTTTTCCGGCTATATGAAGTAAAGGAAGCTGTTGGCTGATAGCCATTAGCTGTTAGCAGTTCAGGAACAGCGAAGGAGAGCCTGCGCAAAATAATAAGAGGCGATGCCCATAGGCTGAACGTTCACAGGCCAACGGCTAAAAAGCCATAAGCCATAAGCTTTCCCGCTTCTTTGCGTCTTTGCGGCTTTGCGTGAAATCCCTATATTTAGCGCCCGAGAAACTAACTTTTATGAAAAAACTATTTCTGCTCCTTACGGGAGCTTCCACGCTGCTTTTTTCCTCCTGCGATAACCTCACAGCCAAATCCGAAAAGAAAGTAAAGATCGACGGCCAGTACGAAGTGTATTATGAAGGCGAAGTG
>DASWNB010000186.1:0-5202 GCA_036399455.1 Flavisolibacter sp.
TCCTAGTGGTCATGGGTGTGCCTATGTCGCTGTAAGCGTCGTTGCTGCTCCGCTCAAAAAGTGAGTCGATGGCGCCGGTTGTGGGATTGAAACGGTTCATGCGGATGCGGCGGTCGGCAAACATCTGCTCGTAAAAAACAGCCAGGTCCTTTGTACCCCATATCACCCCGCCAAAGCGGCGTTTTGTTTTGAACAGCGCCTTCGGCTCGCCGCCGCCCATGCTGACGGCATACAGCGCGTCGCGGTAGTCGGCTTTTTTGCGGCCCAGGCCATTGTCAAGCGCCTGTACGTAGGTGATGGTTGCCGGCTCGTCATCGCGCCAGCTAAAACCCCTGGGATAAGTTGCCACGTCGTCAAAGCCGATGGGCTGTCCTTCGCTGCTGGGGTTGGTGGCCAGCGAACGTACAAGGTTTCCGTTCATGTCAACCACGGCAACCGTATGAGGGAAGCCGGTGGCGGGAACCAGGTAGGAAAATGGCTTGTTGATGACGGTAGTGAGGATATAGCTCTTGTCGGGTGAAACGTTGAATCTCCTGTAAATGGCGGGCTTGCCTAAAGGCGTTTCGGTAGTGAGGTCGCTCTTTACCAGTTGTGCGGTGGCATAGTAGTCGAACAGGGCCTCGTCGTAGGCGTTCTTGATGAGGTCCTGGTAGGTGCGTGAAGCGGCGGCCTTGCCCAGGTTCTCCTGCACTACGGGGCCGGCAGGTGCGCCGGGTTTGGCGGTCAGTTCCCTGCCGGGAACGATGGTCTTGTAAATCAGGCGGTCGTTTCCTGCCCACTGGTAGGCTGAGCCGAGCACGGTATTAAGAGGGTTCTTGTTGATCTTCACCGCTTTCCTCGTATCCAGGTCCACCACGTAAAGGTCGGAGTGGGTATTGGCGGAGTGGATAAAGGCGAACTTCCTCTGGTCGGGCGAAAATTGTACGCCGGAGGCGCGAAGGTCGGCGGGCAGTCCTTCCACGTCGGAAGTCTCTCCCTTTTTGATGTTCCTGATGCGGATGCCGTTAAAGGAAGCGGCGCGGGAAGGACCGAAATTGTTGGGGTTGATCCTCAGGCCGGCTATCCTCAGCTCGGGCTGTGCCATCTCTTCAATGGTGGGGTAATCGCTTCTTTCCAGGAGGAGCAGCCATTCCGCTTTATCGTCCACCGCAACGGAGGGCGTAGGCTTGGCCAGCACCAGGTCCTGGAGGTCCTTGGGCGGCAACTGGTACCTGAAATCGTCCTGCGCTCCTGCGCACAGGAAGATGAAAAAGACCGAAGTCAATAGCAATATGCGTTTCATATAGTGTGTATTTGAAAATTTACCCGGGAAGTTAAGACCATTTAGACTTTAAATTCACCTGTTTTTGTTAACCGCAGAGACGCGATAACGCGAAGAAGCACAAAGGGAAAGAAACAGAAAGAGAAAGAGTGTGGTCCAGGCGATAACTTCTTTCCCCTGGCATCTCACGTGAAATCCTGTTGAAACTTCGCGTCTTCGGGCCTTAGTGGTTATCCAGCGCTTAAGAAAACTTTTGGGCGGTATTTTTTGGACCTTATTTTTGCCGGGTAATGGAAATCCTGGTACATACGCATCATCATGCCCGCCTTTTCAGGTAAGCCGTGGTGTATTGTACTCCATATAATTCGAGGCTTACCGGTGGTAGGCCTTTTTTATTTCCGCACGGCAAAGCCGCGAAAAATGAACCGCTCAGCAGGAAATTAATGCCTGGTGAAAAGAATATTAGTTGAATTAACCCGGATTTTATATTATTGAAAATTGTTATAAACTTCGCCTCTTAAAAAGAACCACATGCTCCTGAAACTCGCTATACAAAAATCCGGGCGGCTGCACGAGGATAGCATCAAGCTCCTCAAGGATTGCGGCATCGGCATAAAGAACGGGCATAACCAATTGAAAAGCCCCGCCGAGAATTTTCCCCTGGAAGTTTATTTCCTCCGCGACGATGACATCCCCCAATACGTGGAAGACGGTGTGGCACACATAGGTATCGTGGGCGAGAACGTACTCTTTGAAAAAAAGAAAGTGGTGGACATTGTTGAAAAGCTCGGCTTCGGCAAATGCCGCCTTTCCATTGCCGTCCGCAAAACCGACCAGTACGACGGCACACAGTTCCTCGCCGGTAAAAAGATCGCCACCAGCTACCCCGTTCTTACGCAAAGGTTCCTCGATGAGCACAACGTGCAGGCAGAGATACACGAGATCAGCGGATCGGTAGAGCTGGCGCCCAGCGTAGGCCTCGCCGATGCCGTATGCGACCTTGTCAGCAGCGGTTCCACGCTGTTCATGAACGGCCTCCAGGAAGTGCAGCCCGTGCTGCAAAGCCAGGCCGTGCTGGTAAGCTGCAGGAACCTGGGTGAAGAGCAGCAGAAGATCCTTAACCAGATGCTGTTCCGCATCAGGGCGGTACGGCAGGCAAAGAACAATAAGTACATCCTGCTGAACGCTCCCAACGATGCCCTTCCTGTAATTTTCAGCATCCTGCCTTCCATAAAAAGCCCCACCGTGCTGCCCCTTGCGCAGGAAGGCTGGAGTTCCGTGCACAGCGTGTTGAGCGAGGATGAATTTTGGGTAAAGATTGAACAGTTAAAGGCGGCAGGAGCCGAAGGGATACTTGTAGTGCCTATTGAAAAAATGATATGATAGCAGCGGCCTGAACAGAGTTTTTGATTTTAAAAGATATAGTTTGGACCTTGTATGAAAGTTATTGTCAATCCCCCCAGGAGCGAATGGGAGGCCCTGCTGCAGCGGCCTTACACGGACAACAGCGCCGTGCTGTCCACCGTGCGGGACGTACTGGCCGGTGTGCGAAGCAGGGGTGATGAAGCCCTCCGCGAACTCTCGGCAAAATTCGACGGCGTAGCGCCGGACAGCTTCGAGGTGGGCAGGGAAGAAGTAGAACAGGCAGCCAGCGAATTGCCGGAAGAACTCCGGCAGGCCATCGCCCGGGCGGCAAATAATATCGAAGCTTTTCATAAAAAACAACTGGGCGAAGCGGAAGTGGTGGAAACCATGCCCGGCATACAATGCTGGCGCAAAAGCATAGCCATAGAAAAAGTAGGCCTTTACATACCGGGAGGAACTGCGCCACTGTTCTCCACCGTGCTGATGTTGGGCATTCCGGCAAGACTGGCAGGCTGCCGCGAGGTCATCCTGTGCACGCCCTGCAACCGTGAAGGCAAAGTGCATCCTGCGGTGCTGTACAGCGCAGAATTGGTAGGCATCACCCGCATATTCAGGGTGGGCGGTGCGCAGGCTGTTGCCGCGATGGCTTACGGCACTGCCACCATTCCCCGCGTATCCAAAATATTCGGTCCGGGCAACCAGTACGTAACTGCCGCCAAGCAACTGGTACAGATGGAAGGCATATCCATCGACATGCCCGCCGGTCCCAGCGAAGTATGCGTGCTGGCCGATGACAGCGCCGATGCGGCCTTCGTGGCTTCGGACCTTCTTTCGCAGGCCGAACACGGCGCGGACAGCCAGGTGCTGCTGGTCAGTACCTCGCAAAAGCTGGTGGACTCCGTACAGCAGGAGCTGCAAGAACAGCTCGACGAGCTTCCCCGCAAGGAGATGGCGGCCAAATCGCTGTCTAACAGCAGGGCCGTCGTGGTGGGCAGCAGCGCGGAAGCAATGGAGCTGGTGAATGAATACGCGGCCGAGCACCTGATCATTTCCTGCGCCAATGCCGACGAGCTGGCGGAACAGGTGATCAACGCAGGCTCCGTATTCATCGGCAATTACTCGCCGGAAAGCGCAGGCGATTACGCCAGCGGCACCAACCACACTCTTCCCACCAACGGCTTTGCCCGTGCCTACAGCGGCGTAAGCGTGGACAGCTTCGTAAAGAAGATCACCTACCAGAAGCTTTCCCCCGAAGGCCTGCGGAACATCGCCCAAACCGTCATTACCATGGCGGAAGCCGAAGGACTGCGTGCCCATGCGGAAGCAGTGCGGAAGAGGCTGATAGCTGATAGCTGATGGCTGTTGGCTGTTGGCTGCAAGCTGCTAGCTTCAAGCTACAAGCCTGGAGAGAGGTAAAAGGAAGAAGGGAAGAGTGGGTTCAAAACGCATTTGCTTCTTTGTGTGAAATCCTTGCGCCTTTGCGTCCTGGCGGTGAAACAACCAGAAACAAGAAACAAAAACAAGAAACTCGACCATGAATTTCGACCTCAACAGCCTGGTACGGGAGAACATAAGGAACCTGAAGCCCTACTCCTCCGCACGGAGTGAGTTCAGCGGCACTGCCAGCATTTTCCTGGACGCCAACGAGAACAGCTACGGCTCGCCTCTTACCCGGTGGTACAACCGTTATCCCGACCCGCTGCAATGGGAGCTGAAAAAAAAGATCGGCACCATAAAGAACGTTAAGCCCGAAAGCATGCTCCTCGGCAACGGCAGCGACGAATGCATCGACCTGCTCATCCGCGCCTTCTGCAATCCCCGCCAGGATAATATAATCATCTGCCCGCCCACCTACGGCATGTACGAAGTGTACAGCCATGTGAACGATGTGGAAGTACGCGAGGTAAGCCTTCTCCCCGAATTCCAGCTCCATATGGAAGGAGTGGAGTCGGCGATTGACGGGCACACCAAGATCATATTCCTCTGCTCACCAAACAATCCCACGGGCAACAGCCTGGACCGCCAGCACATAGAAATGATACTGAACAATTTTGACGGGCTTGTGGTGATCGATGAGGCATACGTGAATTACAGCCGCCACCGCTCTTTCCTTGCAGAGCTGAACGACTATCCCAACCTGGTAGTGATGCAGACCTTTTCAAAAGCCTGGGGACTGGCCGCGCTGCGCCTGGGCATGACCTTTGCTTCTCCGGAGATCATCAACATACTGAATAAAATAAAGCCGCCTTACAACATCAACGCCGCCACGCAGGAACTGGCGCTGAAAGCGCTGGACCAGTTGGAAGATGTGAACGCCATGATACGCGAGACCGTCAGGGAAAGGGAAGTGCTGGTGAAGAACCTCGGCACGCTTCCTGTCGTGAAGAGGATCTATCCCTCCGATGCCAACTTCATACTGGTGCGGATGGAGAACGCCACCCATATCTACAACTACTTGAAAGAAAAAGGCATCATCGTCCGCAACCGCAGCAATGTAACGCTGTGCGAAGACTGCCTGCGCATTACCGTGGGCACGCCGGAGCAGGATGAGCAACTCGTGAACGCACTTAGAGAAT
>DASWNB010000187.1:0-3101 GCA_036399455.1 Flavisolibacter sp.
CTCCTGCAATATCATCAGGCGCAGCATGGTGCGGCGCAAGTCCTTGCTGTGCCATAATGCCCCATCGCGTTCAAAGGCCAGCCAGCCGTAGCTGCGCAGGTCATCTACAATTTCTTCCGCCTGTTCCTCTCCAATATTACCCAGCTCCAGCGCAGGAGCAAGAACCTCCCGCACAATTTCCGGCGTTACAAAGCGCAGCACAAGGCCGGGATATGCAATGGTGCGAACAAGCGGGTCGCCGATGCGCATGAGCACACGGCGGTACACCAGTCCCGAGAAAAGCTCGTTTGAAGATGCACTGCCGGAACTGCCTTCAAGGTCTTTCTCCAGCTCTTCCAGCGTGGTGGAGCCCTCGCCTATCAACCGGGCCATCAGCTTTAGCTCCAATGGACGGAGGGGCATCATCTGCAAATCCACCAGCTTCCAGGCCGTATGCCTGTCCAGCCCGTGCAGGCGTAAAAATTTGCGGGCAATGTTCTTGTCAAAAGCTTCAATCTCGAAGATGTCCAGCACCTGCGGGTTGGCCCTGAACTCCTCCAACTGGTGTGCGTACAGCCTGCCCGAGAAGATCACTTTCAGCGGATGGTTCAGCAGGTAGGAAATTTCAAACAGCCAGTGGATCAGGGGCTGCGTCAGGGAACGCTGTGCCGCCTCTTCCACCGTATCCAGTATCAGCAGCAGGGGTTTTCGCAAGGGATCATTTTCCCGCAAAATTCTTCCCACCGCATCTACCAGGATCTTATAGATATGCAATGATTCCCTTATGCTTTCCGTTCCGTAGGCAGTCTGGCGCTGCTGCAGCTCATCGCGTATCGAATACAGCATCTGCCGCGAGGCGGGATACAGGTCGCCAACCTGGCGGGCCATCTCCATTTCAAGCCAGCCCGTATCGGCAGGATTCATGCCCGGGCGATCAAAGTCGATGATAACGACAGTGGCCCTGGCTTGCTCCATTACTTCGGAAGTGAATTTGGCCAGCAGGGTAGATTTGCCTACACCACCTATGCCGGTCACCACCAAACCGTCCCAGGTGTTGGCATTAGGGGATTCGAGGAATTGGTACAACCTGCCCAGCTCATCTACCCTGCCTACAAAATTGGACGACAGCAGCGAGTAGTCGGCCAGGGCGCTGCCCGATTGAATGAAAGGCTCTATGTCTTCTATCCTGGGTTTGGGTATATCCAGTTCGCGAAGCGTTTCCAATACCTTTACCAGTGCCTGAAGATCTTCCTGGTTCATGCGGTCGGGACGCAGGCTTTCGGGACTGGCCAGCACACGCCGCAACTGTGTTCCAAACCGGTCGGGTTTGGGAAGGGATTGGCGAAGGCCTTCCTTCAGCCTGTCCTCCTTTATCATGGCCGCTAATATTTCAAGGCGCTTGCCGGGCGACAGCAGCCATTCCACTTTGGATGTGGACTCAATCACGCAGTCGGACGCCAGGCTGGTAAGCACGAATTGTTGATCTTCCTCGTTAACGTCTTCGCTGAAAAGCTGGCCTGGATTGAACTTCCCCGACAACGCCGCTTTTTCGGTAGCCGATTGAAGTATCTGCATGCGCTGGTCAAGGAAGCTGTAAGATGATTCCAAACCGGCCACCTGCTTTTTCTTTGCGGATTCATGCCTTCTCAGGAAAGCCTCGTAAGCCTCTTCTTCATTTTCCGGCTGTACCGCGGAAGAAGGTTGCTGTTCCGTAGAGGGAGCCGATTTTGGTTGCGCCATCAGTTGCTCCATCCTTTCGGTAAGGGCCATATTTTTCAGGTGCTTCTCTTTCATGGCTCTTTTGTTTTATGATACATTACCTCCTCCATGCTCTCCGCTGCCAACTCCTCCAACGCAAGCGGTGAGTTGACGGCTACCTTTTTCCTGTAATTGCGGTGCAGAAAACGGGCGCTTGTTGCGGCTGTTTCCTGCCCTGCATCTACATCCAGTTCGGCAAGGCCTTTTTCCATGAACATTTTTATATCGGCTTCGGTTATCATGGAAGTAGTGTGGGGATAGATGCCGGTAAGTGTGGAAGGCAGTTGTGTGCGGAGGCCGTCGAGGATGATCCTCAGCCAGCTTTTGCGCATTGTTTGCCCGTACAACAGCAGCAGGAAGTCGGAGGCATGCTCACCCTCGATGTTGTACAGGTTCAGATCGGTAAGGGCGATCCATACAGTACGGTTCTGTCTTTTCGATTCCAGCGCTTCCAGCAATTTAGGTATCACTTCATCCTTCAGCCAGGCACCCGAAGTAGAGCTGTAGGAAGCCAGCGGGGTGATGGCGGGAAACTCCGCTCCTGCCAGCGAGCAGATATCCCTTGCTATGCCAAGAGCAGGCTTTTGTGCGATGGATGCCGCCGCCAGCACGATCTTCAGGTGGTCGGCATCGGGAAGTATGGCGGTGGCCAGCTCCACCAAAAAGCTCTTGCCTGTTTTGGGAAAGCCTCCTATGGTGATGACCCGGTGCGCACCGGTGATGGCAGAACGCCAGACCTGCGACTGGAATTCGTCGCAGCCGATGACCGCCTTGTAAACATCTTTCTTGATGTACCATACGGGACAATCCGCCGGGTCGGGAAGCGGCAGCTCGTTGAGCTTTTCTTTATAGTGCGAAATGATCTTGACCATCGGAATGCCCCTGTTGATGGTTTGACCGGCTATCTTCACCGGCCATTCACCCTGGTGGATACCTACCAATTCAAATTCCTTATCAAAGCAGGGCCCTCCCGACGAGCCCCCGGTGGTATTGACCGAATGCAGGAAGCGAAGCGTGGGAATGGCTTCGTCCGGCTGTTCGGGATCAACGATGGTGCTGTAGTCTATTTTCAGCGGAATGCCTTCGGGATGCTGGAAAAGCACGATCCTGTCGCTGGGCTGAGGAACAGGGATGCGCGGGTCAGGCTTCACCCATCTTCTTACCATACCTATCGGCCTCGACAGCCGGATGATGGCATAGTCATAGAATCCTTCCAGGCTTTTCAGCGGGTCTGCCAGCTTGGATAATAGTTCGGAGAGGTGGCAGGGGCTGTAGCAAACAAGCCAGTTGGCATGAGCTTTCACCCGCAGTGTTTGTGTGGATTGTTTCCTGTTGCCGATCAGTTCGAGAAGGTTGTTGAATTC
>DASWNB010000188.1:0-3017 GCA_036399455.1 Flavisolibacter sp.
GTCTGACCGTCACCGACAACGAGGGCGCTACGTCTTATGACGATGTGCAGGTTGTGGTTTCTTCGACTTCCGTGACCACGAAGTCGATCAAGCTCAATTTATTTGGTGGTACTAATCCATATGTAAATGCGGAGTGGAACAACTGGAATGTATCTGGTTCTTTGAACTCAGGAGTACTGAAGTATAGCGATGGAGCTTCCTCCGGGGTATCTGCTGCCATCACCCGCCACACCCTGGCCGATAATGGCGCCACCTATGGTGGTACCATGTGTCCTCCTGAAGTGCTGCGCTACGCCTCTTACTCGACTTCTGCAAGGACGCTCACCTTCTCCGGTCTCTCCACTGCAAAGACCTATTCCCTTGAGCTCTATGCCTCGCGTGCCAACACAGGTAACTCCACCACCTTCACCATCAACGGCAATGCAGTTACCATCCTTACCGATAACAATAAGACAAATAAGGCTGTATTCAATGCTTTGACACCCACTGCATCGGGGCAACTCGTCATTTCTATTGCAAACGTCAACACCTATAACTACCTAAACGGGCTCATCCTTACAGAAAGCGGGGACACGCCACCGCCACCTCCTCCTCCACCAGGACCAAGATATGTGAAGGTGAACCTCTTCGGTGGCACCAATCCTTATGGAAGCCCGGAGTGGAACAACTGGAACGTAAGTGGAAGCCTGAATTCAGGCACCCTGAAGTACTCGGATGCCACTACCTCTCCGATCTCTGCTGCTTTGAGCAGGAGCTCCGGCATCAATGACAATGGAGCTACCTATGGCTCGGGTATGGCACCTGCAGAAGTGCTGCGCTATGCATCGAACGCCACCACTGCAAGGACCCTTACCTTCAGTGGGCTTTCAGCAGGCAGGACCTATGATTTGGAGCTCTATGCTTCAAGGGGCAATTACAGCGGCAACTTCACCAACTTTACCATTGGGGCCGCAGTGCAGAGCATCTCTACTTTCAATAACCTGGCAAGCAAGGCAAGCTTCACCGGGCTTACAGCCAGTGGTACAGGACAAATCACGGTCTCCATCACCAACCCACAAACCTATAACTACCTCAACGGATTTACGCTCACAGAAACAACGGGTACCGCTACGGTAACCCAGGCAAATAGCAAAGAAGAGATCTATGGCGAAACGGCATCGGTAGGCAGAGATATGCCTAACGACAAGGCGGCTCCTGGTTCCCTTATATTGTCAGCTCATCCAAACCCTTCACAAGGTGTAGTCACGCTGGTTACAAAGCGCGGAAGCACTAGGTTACTGCTTACGATCAGGAATATGAACGGCAGCGTAGTAGCACAGAGATCTGTGTTGCCGGGACGCCCAACAGGAAGCCACCACTTTCAGCTTCCTCCCGGTATCTACTGGGCAGAAGCCTCGGCAGGTGAACAGCGCAGCGCTGTAAAGATCATTGTCATTCCCAGGTGAAGCGCTTGCAACATTTTTTCCTCATTGAATGCAAAATCCTGCCTCGTAATGCGTTTCTCCTTTTGAACAAAAGTGGTCCGGTCTTGTTTCCACACCAACGAACAAAGACTTCTATGGATGATGGTGCTCCGCTGCTCTGCTGGGATATTTTTATGTATGGCTACCGGCGTCGAATGCAAATGCTGGATAGCTTGCGAACCTTAAACAAACTGGCAAAAAAGCGTGATTGGAAGATAGACTGGGATATCGAGAATGAACTCCTGGGACAAGACAAGATCATCCTTGTTACCGACCTTGCACAGGTCATTCGCTTCGCCTCTTATAATTTAAAAGATATGAATGGATACGCGCCAGCGGAGGTCATTGGAAAAAGTCCAAAGATCTTCCAGGGCGAAGGCACTGCAGAAGCGAGCAGGGCCGACATCAGGCAAGCCATCATCAAGCGCATTCCATTCAGCGGCAACATCCTAAACTACCGGAAGGACGGCTCACCGTACCAGTGCATCGTGGAAGAATACCCGGTCTGGAATAAAGAAGGGGCGCTGGTTAATTTCATCGCTTTCGAGAAAGTGGCCTAGCCGGCTGGAAGTTCGTCCTGTATGTGCTCCTGCTCTGATTTTTCCAGCCAAAGGACATGCTGCCTATGTCCTGGCCACCCCATTGCCTGCATACATTGTATACCCGTTTCACCACATTGATGCATGCCCGGCTCGATGCACATCCGGCTTATGCTTAAAAAATAGAATGTGATTTACTTTGAATCTTTAAGAACTCGTTACATATTTACATGTCGTTGCTGACGGCCGCATCCCTGAATACACCTCTTTAATTACTACTCTGCGCTTTCATGATTCAGCTGGCAAAGTTGTATCGCGTGAAGTGCCCATGAGAACAATCCTCCGCCCTTGTGTTGAGCGCCCCGTGCTGACTTTGGTTTGTACTCTTCTCCGTTAACCCTAATCATTGCAGTTGCCTTTATACAAGGTGCTGCACTGGTCCCTCTGTATTCCATCTGCCTCCTGTCATTTTCCCTGCTGCACGCAATTGTCGATCATTTGCTATGACTCCGTGGAGCGGTCAAGCTCTAAAAGATCCGCTACCCGGTTTCACTTCTTTAAAGGATGCCTTATGACCGGCTTTGCCATTCTCGACCTGGTAGTAGGAATGATCTTTATTTTTTTCCTGCTCAGCATAATTACAAGTTCCGCTGTTGAAGTGGTACTCACCGTTACCAGGCTCAGGGCCAAGATCCTGGCTAAATGGTTACGGAGTATTTTCAATCTGCCTGCCCTGCTTCCCGATGGGAATCCGAAACTCCACCCTGTAACCGGCACTGCCGTCACACTGGGGCAGTCCATCATGGATCACTGCATGCTGACAGCACTTACGGGGGAAAACAAGTCGACCACATATATCAAATCCTCCGATTTTGTCAGCGCCTTTCTCGACCAGGTAACCCGCCTAACTGCAGCAGCGCCTGCAACGGGGGCGGCAGCCGGGCCTGGCTTCCAGCTTCCACCAAAAACTTTGGACGAGTACAGGGCGGCCATCGAAAAAACTCCTGTACTCCCG
>DASWNB010000189.1:0-4791 GCA_036399455.1 Flavisolibacter sp.
CTTCCCGCCCCGTGCTCCAAAAGCCTTATCATCTTTCCTATCCCTTTGTATTCCTCCACGACGGCACGTACTACATGGTTCCCGAAACTGCCTCCAACCGCAGGGTGGAGCTTTACCGCGCCGTGGACTTTCCCTACGTCTGGGAGCACGTAATGGATCTTATGGAAGATGTGGAGCTGGTAGACGTTACCCTTCACTTCGAGCAGGGCAGGTGGTGGATGTTTGCCTGCGCCGCCAACCATCCTTCCGTTTCCACCAACGACCAGCTCTTCCTTTATTACAGCAGCAATCTCTTATCCCGGGCCTGGACAGCCCACCCCCAGAATCCCGTTGCTACCCACGCCGCCAACTGCCGTCCCGCCGGCCGCCTTTTCCGCCACGGCGACCGCCTCTGCCGTCCCGCCCAGAACAACGCCTCTCTCCAGTACGGCTTTGGCCTTGTCATCAACGAAATCACCACCCTCAACGAAGAAACCTACGCCGAAAAGCCGCTTGCATCACTTGATGCTTCTTCGCTTGGATTAAAAGCCTGTCATCATGTGGATTTTTCTTCTTCGATGATTGTAATAGATGGAATAAGGAGGTGATAACGGATCGTGAATCGTCAATCGTCAATCGTGAATGGAGTGGCCTGCGGCGTAAGATGTTTGTCTTTGGTAGGCAAGCCGCTGGAAATATTCAATATTCAACGCTCAATGTTCAATTTTCAAGTATGTCTCCGAATCAGGGACGCACTTGAGAATTGAATACCGAACATTGAATATTGAGCATTAAAAATCAGCAACTTCCACCCCAATAACGCATCTCCCTCCATAAACAATCCTATTGACGATTGACGATTGACGATTCCCGCCCTTGGCTCTCAAATTGCAGCGGACTTGTCAAACAACAGCCATGGGAACCTTCTTCGCGTGCATCACCTGCAACCGCCAGGTACAGGAAGCCATTTACGACCGCAGTTTCCTCCCCAACCTGCTCACCATGTTATCTGCTTTTATTGTCCTCGCCATCATCATAGCTCTTCTTTCCGCAGCCAGCACCCGCAGGCACAGGAAATACACTGCTGCCAACCCCGGCCTGCAGGTCCTTTCGCCGGTACCGCTTACTACCGCGGCCATGGTGCTGGGAATAGGACTCGGCGGCTTCGTTGATGGGATTGTGCTGCACCAGGTCCTTCAGTGGCACGAAATGATCTCCAACCGCCTCCCGCCCAACACGCTGGTAAACAAAAGCGTGAACATGTTCTGGGACGGCATCTTCCATGCCTTTACCCTCATTGTTACCCTTATAGGCGTCATACTCCTCTGGAAGCTCCTCAAAAGAAATGACGTCGACCGTTCGGGCCGCCTTCTTGCCGGTGGTATGCTCATCGGCTGGGCCGTATTCAACATCGTGGAAGGCATCATCGACCACCACCTCCTCAAGCTCCACAATGTCCGCGAAATCACTGCTTCGCAGGACCTATGGAACTATGGATTCCTGGGATTTTCAGTTGTGATGTGGATAGTGGGGGGAGCGATGGTGAGGAGGAGGACGTCAATCGTGAATCGTCAATCGTGAATGGAGTTGCCTCTGGTGCAAGATGCTTTTCTTTGGCAGGCAGGCCGCTGGAAATATTCAATATTCAACGCTCAATGTTCAATTTTCAGGTATGTCTCCGGATCAGGGACACACTTGAGAATTGAACATTGCACATTGAATATTGAGCATTTAAAAAGAGCATCCCTCACCCCAATAACGCATCTCCCCCCGCAAACGCCTCCATTCACGATTGACGATTGACGATTCACGACCTTAACCATTCTTTCACCACAGATTCCCCGGAAAACGCTTACTTCGCTGTCCGATGATCACAAAGCTGGACTGGTACATACTGCGTAAATTCTTTACCACCTTCTTCTTCTGCATGATCGGGTTCACCATCATTGCCGTGGCGGTGGACAGCAGCGAAAAGACCGATGACTTCGTGAAGACCGGCCTCTCCACGCGGCAGATCATTTCCGAATACTACGTGGGATTCGTTCCCTACATCTGGGGGCTCCTGTACCCGCTGTTCGTGTTCATTGCCGTTATCTTCTTTACCTCGCGGATGGCCCTCCGCTCCGAGATCATTGCCATGCTGGCCAACGGCATTACCTACAACCGCTGGCTGCGCCCCTATGTAATAGGAGGGCTGGTATTTGCCGTGGGCCTCTGGGTCACCGGCGCCTTCTGGATACCAAAGGCCAACGAAATAAGGAGCAGCTTCCAAACGACCTACATCGATAAGAACGATCCTACCAAGAGCGCCAACCAGGGCGGCTGCTACAACTGCTACTACCTGAGGCTAGATTCCAACTCTTATGTGGGCATCATCGGATTCGATACCGCCACCAAATCTGCCCGCAACTTCTTTATGCAGAAGGTGCGCAACAACCAGGTGTACTACAACCTCAGGGCTGATCAGATACAATGGAACGATTCCTCTAAAACCTGGAAGCTCACCAACGCGGTGGAGCGCCGCATAGACAGCTCCCGCGAAGTGATTACCAAGCAGCCCCTGATGTACCTCAACATGAAGATCCGGCCCGGCGAGCTGAGGAAAGACGACTACCTGAAAGACAAGCTGACCACCCCTGAGCTGCGCAGCTTTATTACAACCGAAGAGGCAAGGGGAAGGGAGGGGCTGAATACGCTTAAGGTGGAAATGTACCGGCGCACAGCGGGAGCCTTCAGCGTGTTCCTGCTCACCATGATAGGGGCCGTACTGGCCGGCCGAAAGACCCGCGGCGGCGGCGGGCTGCACATGGCCCTCGGCATCGTCATAGCCGTAACCTTCATCCTGTTCGACCGTTTCTCTACTGTTTTCTCCATAAAAGGCAACTTCCCGCCGCTTCTGGCGGCCTGGACGCCCAACCTTCTTTTCAGCTTAATAGCAGTGTACCTGTACGTAAAAGCACCCAAGTAGTCAAATCTTGACCGTCTATTTTTTGCAGCACCATGCTCATTTAATAACTTTAGGGCCTCTAAATAATCCTTTCCATCTCTATAAACAAACTAAGAAAATGGGAATTATAAAAGACAGGTTCAAAGCAAAAGCCGATTCAGTAGCAGTCGAGATCAGGGATCTCGTGAAAGAACATGGTACCAAGGTGATTGGTGAAGTCCAGTTGGCCCAGATCTACCAGGGCATGCGCGGCATGACCGGCCTGGTTACCGAAACATCCCTCCTGGACGCACAGGATGGTATCCGTTTCCGCGGCCATTCCATCCCCGAGCTCCAGCAAAAGCTCCCCAAAGCCGATGGCGGCTCCGAGCCCATGCCCGAAGGCCTGTTCTACCTCATGCTGGTAGGCGACCTGCCCACGGAAGAGGACGTACAGCACCTTTCCTCCGTATGGCAGCGCAGGAGCCATGTGCCTAACCACGTGTTTGCCACCATCGAGGCCCTGCCTCCATCTACCCACCCCATGACACAGTTTGTAGTGGCCGTTATGGCCCTGCAGACGGAAAGCCAGTTTGCCAAGCGCTATGCCGCCGGCATGAACAAAAAGGACTACTGGGATGCCGTGTTCGACGACACCATGGACCTGATTGCCCGCCTGCCCCGCGTAGCCGCCTACATATACCGCCGCAAATACAAGAACGGAGACCACATACAGCCCAACGGCCTCCTGGACTGGGCCGGCAACTTCGCCCACATGCTGGGCTACGAGGACGAAGGCTTCAAGGAGCTGATGCGCCTCTACATGACCATCCACGCCGACCATGAAGGCGGTAACGTATCGGCCCACACCACCCACCTGGTAGGCTCCGCCCTCAGCGATCCTTACCTGAGCTTTGCCGCCGGTCTCAACGGCCTGGCAGGCCCCCTCCACGGACTGGCCAACCAGGAAGTGATCAAGTGGATCTTTGAAATGCGCCAGGAACTGAGCACCGAAGCCCCTACCAAGGAGCAGATAGCCGATTACGTGCAGAAGACCCTGACCTCGGGCAAGGTGGTTCCCGGCTACGGCCACGCCGTTCTCCGCAAAACCGACCCCCGCTTTACCGCCCAGATGGAATTCGGCAAAAAGCACATGCCCGACGATCCGCTGGTGCAAACCGTCTGGAACATCTACGAAACGGTTCCCCCCATCCTGCAATCGCTGGGTAAGATCAAGAACCCCTGGCCCAACGTGGACGCCCACAGCGGCGCCCTGCTGGTGCACTACGGCATGGTGGAATACGAATTCTACACTGTTCTCTTCGGCGTCAGCCGTGCCCTGGGCGTACTTGCCAGCCTTTGCTGGGACCGTGCCCTTGGCTTCCCCCTGGAGCGTCCCAAATCCGTAACTACGGACCTGGTGAAGAAGTGGCTTAAGGGTGAGGATGAAATTTGGGGGGAATAGAAGAGGGAAGCTTATGGCTGATAGCTTTTAGCTGATGGCCTGTTCATGTTCAGCCTATTAGTACACGTTTACTAAGATGATTGTGGCTGTGAGCCGCAGAAAATATAAGTCCCTGCCTTTGGCGGGGATTTTTATTTAGCAGAGGATAGAAGCAGAAGGTAAGCGGTAGAAAGAACAGGGAATAGAGTTTACCGGCGCTTATACCCTTTAGACATTATCTGCAGGCCTTGCTTCGAGGCCTCCGTAGGTAAGTTTTCCCGGTTTAACCGCGAAGAACGCAAAGGGATTTCACGCGCCTTTCCCGCCTGCTGCGGGCCAAGTGCATGAAATCTCCTCGCGTCTTCGCGTCTTGGCGGTTAACCCCAGGAACGTTTCCACCTACGGAGGCTTCGAAGAAAGGGCCTGTGAATAATGTCTAAAG
>DASWNB010000190.1:0-8481 GCA_036399455.1 Flavisolibacter sp.
CTGCTCATACAGGTCACCTACGTCACCATCCTGCTGGGCGGCGCCCTCATGATCATCGGCATCGAGCACGCCCTGCTTATCGGCGTAATCTTCGCCATCCTCAATCTCATTCCCTACGTAGGCGCATTGATCGGCAACATCATCGGCGTGCTGCTCACGCTTACATCTTCGCAGGAAGTGTGGCCTATCTTTGCCGTGCTCATCACCATCGCTGCCGTGCAGTTCCTCGACAACAACATCCTGATGCCCCGCATCGTAGGCTCCAAGGTGCGCATTAACGCCCTGGCATCCATCGTTGGTGTTATCGTAGGTGGTGCGCTGGCAGGCATCTCGGGCATGTTCCTTTCCCTTCCCATCATCGCCGTGCTCAAGATCGTATGCGACCGCTCCAACAGCCTCCGCCAGTGGGGTGTCCTGTTCGGCGACGAACGTCCCAAGCGCAGCCCCATGAGCTTCCCGGTCTTCCGTAAAAAAACCCGTGCGGTCCAGGAGAAGATCCAACAGGAAAATAATATTAAGCCGCCGAAAACGTAAGAGGGTTTGAAGTTTGAGGTTTGAGGTTTGAGGTTAGGTGTGACATTCACTTCTGCAGAGCCGCGGAGGCAGCCCTATAGAAGTGAATGTTACACCTAACCTCAAACCTCAAACCTCAAACTTCAAACTTCAAACCTCAAACATTAGCTCTCCTGCCTCAGCACCTCCAGCGGTGAACGTGTGAGTACCATGCGGCTGTTGAGAAGGCCGATGGTGACGGTGAGAAGGGTGACGAGGAGGAAGACGGCAAGGGTGGGGAGAAGCTGCGGGGTAAAGCTGGTTTCGAAGCTGTAGCGGGCAAGGGCCCAACTTGCGCCAAGCGCCAGCACGATGCCCGTGGCTGCTGCAAGGGCACCAAGGAAGAAATACTCAAGGGCCGTGATGGCGAATATCTGCCTGCGGCTGGCGCCGATGGTGCGCAGCAGCACGCTTTCCTGCACCCGCTGGTATTTGCTGATGAGCACCGATGTAATCAGCACGATCAGTCCTGTAAGGATGCTGAAGCCTGCCATGAAGCGGATGACGAACCCGATCTTGTCCATGATCTCATCCAGCACGCTCAGCACAAGCGCCAGGTCTATGATAGAGACGTTGGGATATTGCTTTACCACCGCCTGCTGGAAGCGGGCGGATGCCTCGTTGGAAGGGACGCGGGTCAGCAGCACATGGAACTGGGGCGCCTGTTCCAGTACGCCTTTCGGGAATACTACCAGGAAGTTGGTTTGTATGCGGTTCCAGTTTACTTCACGCAGGCTTCTTACCACCGTTGGCAGCAGCGAGCCCTGTACGTTGAACAGCAGCGTATCGCCCATGTTGATGTTGTTCCTGCGGGCAAATCCCTGGTCCATCGAAATAGGCACTGCGCCTGCGGCGGCATCGGCCGTGCCGATCCATTCACCGGACACCACTTCTTCGGCTGCAGTGAGCGAATCGCGGTAGGTAACCCTGTACTCACGGCTGAATATCCGGCGTGAAAGTCCCAGGCTCGTGTCTTTCACCACCTGCGCTGCCGTGATGCCGTTCACTTCTTCCAGCCTCATGTTCACGATGGGCACTGTGCCGTTGGCTTCCAGTCCCTGCTGCCTGGCTAAGGTCAGAACGCCTTCCCGCTGCCCGTCCTGTATGTCGAACAGCACGATGTTGGGTTGGTGCTCGCCGGTAGACAGCGTAACGCGGTTGATAAGAATGCCCTGCACAAAGAACAGGGTGCAGATAAGGGCCGTTCCTAATCCGATGGTGATTACAAGAATGAGCGTCTGGTTATTGGGACGGTAAAGATTGGCCAGTCCCTGCCGCCACAGGTAGCTCCACGACACGGGAAAGAAACGGCGCACAAGCCACATGAGCAGCCCGGCTATGGCGGCAAGTACAAGAAAAGCTACAAGAACGCCCAGCGTAAACGTAATGGTCTCCCTCCAGTTGCCCATCTGCCTGTGCGTGAACAGAACTACAAAAGCACCGATCAGCAGGTACACCAGCCAGCGCAGCGGGTCTCTTCCCTTCCTGTTTTCCTGGAAGGAGATGCGCAGCGTATAAAGCGGCGATACCGAGCGGATGGACACCAGCGGCAGCAGCGCAAACAGCACGGCTATCACCACACCCAGGAGGATGCCCTGCATTACCGAAGGCCAGGAAATACCCGTGCTTATTTCGATGGGAATAAAATCCTTCAGCACCGCCGGAAGTAGCTGCTGTATGCCCACGCCCAGCGCAGCGCCGATCACCGAGCCGATAAGCCCAATGACGGTAATTTGTATAAGGTAGATAAGAAAGGCCTGGAAGGAAGTAACGCCCAGGCAGCGCAGCAGCGCTATGGTGTTGATCTTTTCGCGGATATAGATATGTATGGCGCTGGCCACGCCGGTACAGCCCAGCAGCAGGGCAATAAATCCCACAAGCGAAAGAAAGCGTGTAAGGTCGGTGAAGGAGCGGCCGGTATCTTCTTTCTGCGAAGCCACGGTTTCATAATACAGCCCTTCGGCATCAAAGCGGGGTTGCAGTTGCTTCATCATGTTCTCCACGTTCACATTGCGGGCAAACTGGTAGTAAAAACGGTAGTTGATGCGGCTGCCTTTTTGGAGAAGCCCGGTTGAATCGAGGTGCTGCAGCGGGATGTAAACTACGGGAGATACGGAGGCGGAGAGGCCGGTCTGTCCCGGCGCTTTCATCAGGGTGCCTGCAATGGCGAAGTTCAGGTTGCCCAGGCGGATGGAGTCGCCTATGCGGGCATCATACTGGAGCATCAGTGTCTGGTCAACCAGGGCCTGGCGGTTGTTGCGGAAAGAAGCGGCTGCCTGCGCGGGCTCTGTTTCGAGCGTGCCGTAGTAAGGAAAACCGCCGCCTAACGCTCTTACCTGTATCAGGCGGGTGCCGCCGTTCTTCAGGAAATAGATCATGGAGGGAAAGCTCTTTTCTTCCGAACGCCTGTCGCCCAGCGAGTCGAGCATTTTTTTTGTAGCTCCCTCGGGCATTTTGCTGGATGATATTTCAAGATCTGCACCCAGCAAGGAGGCGGCCTGCAGGTCAATGTCGCGGCGCATGTTATCGCCCAGTGAATAAATAGCCACCAGCGCGGCAATGCCCAGCACAATGGAGGAAACGAACAGCAGCAGGCGTGAGCGGTTCCGGCGGCTGTCGCGCCAGGCCATTTTTACAAGCCAGGGAAATCGGAGAGAGCTCTTCTGGGTCATAGTTTATTCTGTAGTGTCTTGTCTGAAGGTTATGCGTTGGCGGCGGCTTCGGCTATTGTGCGTTCGTCCGAGATGATCTTGCCACCCCTGATGCGGATGATGCGTCCCGTTCTTGAAGCAAGATCGGTATCGTGTGTTACCAGGACCAGGGTGGTTCCCGCTTCGCGGTTCAGATCGAATATCAGGTTAACGATGCGGCTGCTGGTTTCTGCGTCGAGGTTGCCCGTGGGCTCGTCGGCAAACAGGATGCGGGGGCTGTTGGAAAAAGCCCTTGCCAGCGAAATCCTTTGCTGCTCGCCTCCGCTGAGCTGGGCAGGGTAGTGGTGCCCGCGGTCCGCAAGTCCTACTTTATCCAGCAGTTCCATTGCCCTTTTTTTTATATTTTTTTCACCGCGAAGCTCCAGCGGCACCATTACGTTCTCCAGCGCGGTGAGTGTTGAGATGAGCTGGAAATTCTGGAAGATGAAGCCTACGTAGCGGTTGCGCACTTCGGCGCGGCGGTCCTCGCTCAGGTGATCGAGGCGGGTATTGTGCAGCTCGACCGTTCCCGAGCTGGGGCGGTCAAGCCCTGCGCAAAGTCCAAGCAGCGTGGTTTTGCCGCTGCCCGATGGTCCAACTATCGACATGGTGGCGCCTGTCTCCACCGAAAAATTGATATTGTCCAGGACCGTCAGCGTACGGCCCGCGCTTTGGTAGGTTTTGCTTAATTGCCGGATGTTCAGTATCGTTTCCATCGTGCTTTGCTCTATCTTGTGTTTTGTTTGTTCCGTTGCTTCAGGCCCGTCTTTTGCGCCTGTTACGGCATCCCATAAATATACCGGAATAAAGAAATGGAAAGTGTTAGCAACAAGTTTAAAAAGCGTTTGTTCATTCTTCAAACTGTTTCTATGGCCCGACTCCCGCTCATCTGTTTCTCTCTTTTGTTCTTCCTGGCAGGCTGCGGCAATAATGATAAGGGCACCGGCAAGAGCACCGGGCAGCCATCCGCCCAGGACAAACCCGCACAGCCTGCGGCCCGCCGCACCATCCTGTTCTTTGGCAACAGCCTTACGGCAGGTTACGGCCTTGACCCTTCCGAAGCATTTCCCGCCCTCATCCAGCACAGGATCGATTCGCTCGGACTTCCCTATAAGGTCATCAACGGCGGAGTAAGCGGCGAGACATCTGCCGGAGGCAACAGCCGCATCGACTTCGTTCTGCGCCAGCCCATAGATGTGTTCGTGCTTGAATTAGGCGCCAATGACGGCCTCCGCGGGATTCCCGTAGAAGAAACACGCAAAAACCTCCAGTCCATCATCGACAAGGTAAAAGCCAAATACCCCAATGCCAAACTCGTGCTTGCAGGTATGCAAATTCCTCCCAACATGGGCCAGCAGTACGCTTCCAACTTCCGCGATCTCTATCCCGCCCTTGCAAGGGAAAACAACATGACGCTCATTCCCTTCCTCCTCGAAGGCGTCGGCGGCGAAGCCAGGCTCAATCTCCAGGACGGAATCCATCCCACTGCCGAAGGGCACAGGATATTGATGGAGAATGTATGGAGGGAGCTGGGGAAGGTTCTTTAGGAGAGAAGCTGTTGGCTGATAGCTGATGGCTGTTAGCCTTGCACGTTCAGCCTATTAGCATACATTTTCTAAAAGTAATTGGGAAGTTTAATCGCCAGGACGCCAGGGCGCGAAGAGGAAGATAAGAAATATTCCTTGCGTCTTGGCGTCCTGGCGGTAAAGCAAAAATCTCCTTCCAAGTAACTGGTGACCGATTGCAGTACGTGAACGGCTAACAGCCGACAGCTACCGGCCAACAGCTTCTCTCAGGCTCATCAGGCGTTCGAATTTATTTTTAAGCTCGTTCATGCACCAGAAGCTGAGGGAGATGAGCAGGAGGTTGATAGCGGTGAGAATGAGCAGCTTGAACTGACGGGAAGGGCCGGGCCAGAAGGTGATGTTCAGGGATTCGAGCAGGAGGAGGAGCAGGGTTGCCAGAGACAGAAAGAGCAGCAGGAGATTGGGCCTGATCCTTACCTGTATGCGGGTGCGGTCCTGCCCGGACGAGAGACGGCCATAGAGGTATGCGGGCCTGTTCTCCATCCATGAAACAGCATCGAGGCCCTGCTTGCTGGTAAGACGGAAGTTGCCGTCCTGCTTTATACTGCCGATCACGTCAATGGAATGGTCATCCCACCGCCTGGTGGTGATCATCCTCAGCCTTGTATGCACCTGCTCCACAGTGCTGTTTACCACGTATGTCTTATTATGCATAAGGAACATATTTTCCAGGGTAAGTCTTTAGACAAATGTAAGGATGATAAGCGATAAACGATAACCGATGACCGACCACCGATAACCGACCCTCGTTGGTGTTCGGCCGTCTCCTATCTCTTATCCTCGTTTATCGGTGGTCGGTTGTCGGTTATCGTTTATCGGTCATCCATGTTGCGGGATTACAATTCCCTTCAACCTGCGGTAGATCTCCGTGGCGTACGTATCGGTCATTCCGGAGAGGAAATCCAGGGCGCTCATCACCTTTTCGTACTTCCAGTCCGTGTCCTGGAACTGCTGGAACTGGTAGGGGAAGAGGGCCAGGATCTTCTGGTCCTTATGCGAAGGTTTTTCCTTAAGCAATGCAGGCACGAAAAGGTGGAGGAGCTCGGACATGACGTTGTAGCCTGCCACTTCTATCTGCATGACGGTCTGGTGCGAATAGATCTTTTTTACGGAGATGTCCCTTACTGTTTGGAGCGCCTTGCAATTGGTTTCTATATTGTCCAGGAGCGTGTCGTTGAAAGTTCCGGCAAGTATGGCTTCTTTATTTCTCATGAAAACGTCGGCGGCTTCAAGAGTGAGTGTGTTGATGGCCCGGGCCCTCAGGTAAGATATCTTTTCATTGAGGTCGCTGATCTCGTTGAAGCTTTTCCTGATCTTGTCCATATTGTCCTCTTCACGCCCTATGCTTTCTATGAGGTGGAAAAAGGACTCGCTTACTTCGGTTGTGGAAAGGATGCGCAGGCGGTGAGCGTCTTCCATGTCCACGATATGATAGCAGATATCATCGGCCGCTTCCACCAGGTACACAAAGGGATGCCTTTTGAAGATGAGCGGATCATCGCTTTCACTGATCATGTTCAGCTCGCAGCCAATGGCGGCCACCACTTCTTTTTCCGTTTGAAAGAAGCCGTACTTTTTGCGGTGCTTGAAATTTTTATCCATACACACCGACTCGCAGGGATATTTAAGTATGGAAGCGATGGTGGTATAGGTAAGACCGAAGCCGCCGCGAAACCTTCCCTTAAAGCTGTGGGTGAGTATCCTTACCGCGTTGGCATTGCCTTCAAAGCTGGTGAGGTCGCGCCACTCGGCATCCCTGAAAAAGGAGCGGAGGGGTGCACCGTCAATGTTATCCGTAGCGTGGTCAATAAAATACGACGAGATGGCTTTTTCGCCGGAGTGCCCGAAGGCCGGGTTGCCGATGTCGTGCGCCAGGCAGGCCGCCGCTATCAGGTTCGACAGCTCGTATTTGTAAAACTCGTACGCATCCTCGTTGGTGTTTTTGAAATCGCGGCAGATCTCTTCACCCACCATTTTTCCCAGCGACCGTCCCACGCTGGCTACCTCAAGCGAGTGGGTAAGACGGTTGTGCACAAAAGTGGTGGTGCCGGGCAGGGGAAAGACCTGCGTTTTATTCTGCAGCCTCCGGAAAGCCGAAGAAAATATCAGCCTGTCGAAATCGCGCTGGAACCCCGAGCGAAGCCCGGGCTTGGCGCTTTCCGAGCCCACCCTTTTATAGGTGTATATGGATTCGAAAACCATTGGTGCCTGTTTAAGCGCGGGAAGATAGAATAAAAGCGTGAAGAAGGTAGAAGGTAAAAGGTAGAAGGTGGGGAGAGGTGGATGGTGAAAGCCGTGAATCGTCAATCGTTAATCGTGAATGCAGCGAGCCTGCTCAATGAATTATGGCTTTGGACTTACGGCTTCGGTCATCGGTTGTCTCTAATCGGTTATCCGTAAAAAAAGGACTACCACGGCCCATAAAGAACCTGGTAATCCTTGTAAAAGAGAATCAGTTTAGCCGAGTGTTTCGGATACCTTGCTTTTTACACCTGCAAGGCCTTCATTCATTTTATCATAAGCGTCCTGGGCGGCATCCTTTACGTCGCCAAGAAGCTCTTCGGCGCCTTCCCTGTCCACGATATAGTAAATAACGCCTGCTACGGCTGCTCCAACCAGGAGCGTAGTGAGTAGTTTCATATTTTTTAGCTTTCGCTTATTCCGGCAATAGCTGTGCCAGCCGCTCTCATGCATGCCATCCCTCCGGGCCCGTCCGTTTTGGGTAAAGTAAGCCGCAAGTCGAAAGCCATAAGCTGGAAGTCCGAAGCCCGAAGCCGTGAATCGTCAATCGTGAATCGTGAATGCATGACCGATTGACGATTGACGATTCACGCCATTCACCATTTCGCCCCTACCTTTATCTACCAAACCAACTCCCATGACGCCTTTATTCAACAAGCTGAACCTCAAGGACCAAAAGGAAATCCTGGTGGTCAATGCACCTGAAAGCTTTCTTAAGGAAACCGCTCAAATTGAAAGGGAAGTGCAAGTGTTCCAGGATCCCAAAAAGGTAAAGAAAACAGGCTTTGCCATCGCTTTTGTCACGCAGCAAAAGGATATAGACAGCCTGGCGCCCGTACTGGCCGGCAAGCTGGATGGCGACGGCATTCTGTGGTTTTGCTATCCCAAAGGCACCTCAAAAAAATACAAATGCGATTTTAACCGCGACACCGGCTGGCAAACCCTTGGCAAGCTGGGCTTCGAAGGCGTACGCATGGTAGCCATCGACGAGGACTGGAGCGCCCTTCGCTTCCGCCGTGCGGAGTACATCAAAACCATGAAACGCAGCTTCGCAATGTCGGAAGAAGGAAAAGCAAGAACAAAGAAAGGGTGAAAGGCTGAAGGCAAAAGGTAGAAGGCTCTTCAGGTGTGGCATTCCCTACTTTAGTTCAACCTCCGTGTCTTCGCGCCTTTGTGTTTACCACCCAGACGCGGTGACACGGAGGTTTCACTATGAGAATGACTGGTACACCTAAAGAGCCTTCTACCTTTTACCTTAGGCCTTCTACCTAAAAATTGATTTCCCTCCGTGCACTCTCATTCCCCATGCGGTCAACAGCAGTAATGGAAAGACGTGTGAGCTTTTGCTGGGTGGGGCCAGGTGCTCCTTCGGTGCGCTTCAGGTCGTAGGAACGGTCGTTGCGGTTGAGGAT
>DASWNB010000191.1:0-2613 GCA_036399455.1 Flavisolibacter sp.
CAGCTTTATTCCCTTCCCGCCTGGCTGGGCAAGGAAAGGGCCCTGAACGTATCGGAGCTTCTGCACCTGCTGAGCGCCGCCTGCGTGGCCCTTGCCGGCCGCCTGGGCCTCTTCGGCTGGGTATACTGGCTTGGGGTGCTCGTCTTCATAGGCTGCCTGGTTTACCAGCACTCCATCGTCAAGCCAAACGACCTCCGCCGCGTCAACCTCGCCTTCATGACCACAAACGGCATCGCCAGCGTAGCTTTCGCGGTGTTTGTGATTGCAGACTCGTTTTTATAAAAATTTACGGAAAGGAAGATGTTGGCTGATAGCCATTAGCTGTTAGCCGTGCGTGATGAGCGATGAAGATTCTACGCTAAACAATATTTATTAAACGTGCTGCTTTTAGGCTGTACGCTTACAGGCCATCAGCTAACAGCCATTAGCCAACAGCTTCTTTGCGTGAAATATCTCCTTACTTTGCACGAATGGGCCGCATACTCTCCATAGACTACGGACTGAAACGCACCGGGCTGGCAGTGACCGATCCGCTGAAGATCATCGCTACCGGTCTGGGAACGGTGGAAACACCCAAGCTGGTCAAATTCCTCAAGGACTATCTTTCAAGGGAAAGCGTGGAGAAGATCATTATCGGCATGCCCCTGAACCTGGATGACTCCGCTACCGATGCCACTCCGCTGGTGCAGAAGTTTATCAAGGTAGTGCAAAGGGATTTCCCGGGCATACCCGTACAGGAGGTGGACGAGCGGTATACTTCCAAAATGGCTTCCAGGGCCATGCTGGAGATGGGGCTGAAGAAAAAGCAGCGCCGCGACAAGGGCCTGGTGGACGAGATAGCGGCAACCATCATGCTCCAGGAGTATTTACAACATAACATTTAGAGTTTAACGGCTATTTTTGCGCAGCTAATGGTTTGAGCCTGAGGCAGAACCGATAAATCCCAAAATCTGAAAAGAATGATCTTCCCGATTGTAGCATACGGACATCCCATACTGCGAAAAGTATCCAGCGATATTGGCCCGGAGTACCCGGGGCTGGACAAGCTGATCGAAGATATGTGGGAAACCATGTATGCCTCCAACGGCGTGGGACTGGCTGCGCCACAGATCAACCGCGACATCCGCCTGTTCGTCGTGGACAGCTCCCAGATATTTACCAACATGGACGAGGATGAGCGCAAGGAAGATAACTATCCTGACGACCCCGGCATCAAGCAGGTGTTCATCAACGCCCATATCGTTGAAGAGCACGGTGACGACTGGCCCTACAATGAAGGCTGCCTAAGCATTCCCCGCATCAGGGAAGACATCTACCGCGCCGAGGAAGTGACCCTTACTTTCATGGATGAAAAATTTGAGCAGCATACCCGCACCTTTAAGGGAATCACCGGCAGGATCATCCTGCACGAGTACGACCATATAGACGGGAAGCTGTTCATCGACTACATATCGCCACTAAAACGCAAACTGCTGAAGAGAAAGCTGGATGATATTTCCAAAGGGAATATCAAAACCGATTATAAAATGCTTTTTCCCCGGTAATGAAACTCCTCCTGGCCCTGTGCCTGCTACTCAGTTCCCTGTCCTCCTACGCCCAGGACGACAGCACGGATATCGTCACGCTCAGCAAGGTAACCACCCTCAGCGAGGTGGTCATCCGCTCCGACCTGAACGTGGTGGAATTCCTCCGCCGCATAAAGGACGATACTACTTTTTACAAGGCCTTCAAGAACCTGCGTGTGCTGGGCTTCACCTCGCTTAACGACATACGGATGCTGGACAAGAGCGGGAATGTAAAAGCATCCCTCCGGAGCAAGACCCGCCAGAACCGCTCCGGCGGCTGCCGCACCATGGACGTGCTGGAGGAAAAGACCACGGGCGATATGTACAAAAACGGCCAGTTGAATTACTACACGGCCAACCTTTACGCCAGCCTGTTCTTTACAAAGGGAAGGATTTGCGGGGAGAACAACATCGTAAAAGGAGTGGAGCGTGACGTACGCAGTGCCCACGGCATGGAGAAGCACAAGGAACAGTTGAAGATGCTTTTCTTCAACCCCGGCAAAAAAATTCCCGGCATCCCTTTCATCGGCAACAAGATCGACATCTTCGACCCCGAAGTGTCCCGCCGCTATAATTTCTCTATCGACATAGAAGACATGAGCGGGCAGCAATGCTACGTGTTCCGCATCCAGCCCCGCGAGGACCTGAGCTCATCGGAAAAAAAGGACATTGTTTTCGACAACATCACCACCTGGTTCAACTCCAAAACCATGGAGATCGTCGCCCGCAACTACGACCTCAGCTTCAACACCCCCGCTTACGATTTCGACGTGCACATGGAAGTGCAGATGACCAAATTCGGCAACTACCTCGTTCCCCAGGTCCTCCGCTACCGCGGCAACTGGGACGTAGCCTTCAAGCCCCGCGAACGGGCGGTTTTTACTGCGACGCTGTTTGATTTTAAGGAATAGTTTCACGGAAAGCAGGAAAGCTTATAGCTGATAGCTGTTAGCTGATGGCTTGCACGTGCAGCCTATAAGCAGAGTATCTTATATGATGTTCTTTTTAGCGGAGAACTTCTTTCCTATTCCTGATCTGCTAACAGCCA
>DASWNB010000192.1:0-9920 GCA_036399455.1 Flavisolibacter sp.
GGGCGGCCTGCTCCAGCCCCTGCGAAGCCTGGTAGCGGTCGTAAAACGAAACCTGCTCCAACTGCTTCATAACGCTGGGGATGGGCATGTACCTGAAAAAAGTATCGATGGCTTGTGCTATCATTTTCATACAGGATAACTGGTGGGATTTACGGGCCACCATTCCGAGCAGGGCACGAACAGCTCAGCGCCGGTCAGCGAGCCGTGATCAAACAGGTAGCCTTCGGGCACAATGAACTCTTCTCCCTCCGCAACCAGGATAATATTGCCCATACGTTTTCCCGATGGTGAATCCTTATCAAAAAAATGAGCGGTTCTTCCCGTGAGCACCGACGGGGGCAAACGACTTTTCAGCAGGGCAATGAGGCTTTCCGTTTTTTCCTCTTTGCAATATACCCAGCGGGTACGCCCCGCGCCTCCAATTGCGCAGCCATGCGCCTGCTGAAGCTCGTCCAGGATTTCCTGTACTCGGGCATCGGAACGGGTGGGTGTCAGCCCGTGGTCGGAGTGGGCAATTACAATGGCGTTTTGCGCCAGCTCTTCCGCCAGTTCCTCGAACACGGCAAGGAACTGCAACAGGTAGTCGTCGTACCCATGCTTATGAATGTACTGGTCGGCGTCGATAAAGGTCCATACCAGGCAGGGGCGGCCCTGCGCGGCCTGGAGCGTATCCAGCACGGACCGGCGTACCTGTCCGCAAAGTTCCCGCGGAGAGGGGAGGACATCCCCGGTAAAAAAAGGCAGGCTTGCTCCCGCTTTAGAAGAACGGAGCAGGAGATCGCGCCAGGAGCAGTCGAGCTGCTCCAGGTCGCCGCGGATAGAATAAGGCTCATAACCGAGGTCCAACGCGTCGGTGAATATATTGCCGATGTCTATGCCGGCAATATCGCCCTTATACGAGAACACATTAACGGGATCCTGCCCTTCCTCCATGCGGAACACAACGCCGGGTATGCCGTGATCGGCCACGTTCATGCCGGTAAGACAGCTGAGCCACACGGTGGAGGATGTGGTGGGAAAAAGAGACCTGAGTTTTTCGGTCCATGCTTTTTTCCAACTGGAAAGAGCCAGTTCACAGGGAATGCCGTCCACCGCAAACACCAGCACATTACGGGAGCTCCCTGCCGCCTTTTCGGCTTGAAGGATATCCCGGAGGCGTTTCCTGAAAACAGTTACGGGCGGCACCGGCCCGGGGGTGGTGGTGGGATGGGTGTTGGTTTCCGGTTGAAGCGTGCGGACCAGGTTGGCGGCCCATACGGATATATTATTGAGGACTGAACTGTTGGAGTAAGGCCTTGCCGCCGTAGACTGGAAAGAGAATACGCCTTCGGCAGGGGTACCCAGGAAACTCATGCAGCGGTTGATGCTTCCGCCCGCCATTACCGGGTGAAAATCTGTTGAAAGGTCCAGTCCGCCGGGGTAGAAATCCCCCGAAGGGGAGGAGCCGGGATTGCGCCATTTGCGCACCAGTCCCCGCGCCAGCAGGTTGCGGTACAGCGGCCTTTCATCTGTTTCCGGGTCAAAGGAATGCACCCGGCCTTCCACCAGGTATTCCACTTTCCTGCTTGTGCCCGTTTGCCTGCCCCTGACGAGGAAGCAGGTGGCGCCGGTATCATAACTTATCTCCGGCAGAGGGCCTATGGAGAGGTCAAGAAATCCCTGGCTTGCAAGGGTGCGGACTTTACGCAGGGCTTCCATGCCCGAGCCGTTGGACAGCCTGTTATAAAACCGCAGGTAAACCGAGACAAAGCGCTGATGCGAGGCAGGCAGGAGGCCGCCGTGGTCCACCACTTCCGAAAATTCGGAGCGGAGGTCTCGCCACACGCCGTCGCAGGCGGCTTTTACCGGATTGTGCAGGTTTCCCTGGCAGGCGTCGGCATAGTCCTTTTCCATGAACGCCAGCAGTTCCGCCTGCCAGTCCATGCCCTGTTTTGCTTCTTCGCCAAGGGGGTATAGAATTTTTTTCCAGTCGAAGATATGATCGTGAATGCAGGTGGAATGTCCCCGGGGAGAAGCGTTTCCGGCAGCCGTGGGTGCGTTTTGCTGCTCTTCGTCCCTTGTCCCGGAGAGTACCTGCCGGAACGATTCGTAGGCCTCTGTGTATCCGTTGGCGGTGCCGGACGGAATATGGCCACCAGCCATAAGGCTTATGTGGCGGGCGGCTTCGCGGAAACAGTCCTGTACGGGAGAAAGAAGATGGTCAATGCCCGTCGCGCAATCGGTACAGCCGTGCCGCAAAAACTCCCGGTAACGCTCCCCGGCGCAATGGAGGAGACGCGCGCCAAAGCCTTTGCCCAGCAGGGTGCTGTAATACACGAAGGCCATTTCGAGGATGACCAGCGGGAATACGTGTTTTTCAAAGTCGAGCTGCTTTATTTCCCGCCCGCCGGGGAGGTGCACGGAGGTGCCGAGGTGTTTCCTGAGTTCGCGTACTGCTCCAGTGGTGAAGAAAACGCCCCTGTGCTCCATGCCGGGAAGCTTCAGGTTGTAGGGCCTGCAGGTGACAGGCAGGCCGCTGGGACAAAAGGCCGTTATCAGGGCCGGTTCACGCCCCGAAGGAATGTATTCCAGGCTGCTGCCCCCGGAGGCAGACGCTGCAGGGACAAACCGCCCACCCCTGCCTTCCGTGAGGTAAAGAAAAATGTCGATGGCAGTCAGCCCAAGCCCCAGCACTCCCACGGCGCTGCCAGGGGGCACGTATCGTTCCGCCAGTTGGTGTTCCAGCGGGTAGGCCTGGGGGATGTAGCGGCGGCTTTCCGGTGGCGGAGCGGGGCCAGTCCAGGGAAGCGCAGAAGGGCGCTGCCCGGAGGAATGGCCCGTGGCAAAGAGCAGGTGATGGGCGGGCAGGGAAAAGCCTCCGGGCAGGCTGGCGTGGACGGTATAAACGCCGGCTTGCCCGCCAGGGAGCACATCAGTCACTTCTGCATCATAAAGGTCCACGCTCACGCCTTCCGTGGAGCGGAGGAGCTGGACATAGGAAAAGAACATTTCCCTTAAAGCCATCCCATGCAGGCGGCGGCGGGGCACATCTTGGGGAGCAAGGTTGAAGGCCTGGTCGCCGGACGCGGAGTAACGCGCCTGCGACCACTGGTGAAAATCGGGCCTTAGCTCTTTCGGCAGCAGGGCCGGGGCGGCAAGGTTGGATTCGTCCGAAGCAAAACCTATCTGCCCGCAGATCCGGTTCATATAGCTGGTGGCGGGCTGCAGGTCGCTGTGCACCTCGCCGGCGCCGAATCTTCCCGTTCTTTCAAAAATGGAAATGCGCAGCTTTCGTGCGAGCTTTGCAGCGGGGCAGAGGACTGCCAGGCGTTCTAGGGCATAGGTGCAGGTAGGTCCGCCCCCGATTATTACCAGACTGTATTCATCCATCGCGGTCCTTAAATAATGTTTTGTATGAGCCGCGGTTATTCGGTAACAGGCGAAACATCCCTTCCCAGCATGTGCAGGAACCTGTCGCGCAGCTCGCGGGGTATGTGTCGCTCCACATGGAAACCCAGCTCCTCATCGAACACGTACCTGACGGGGTCCTGTACACTGAGGTCGGAAAAGCCCTGGGCCAACTGTTCGGCAAAGCCGGGAAACTGTGATTGCAGCGCATAGACCACGCTATAATAAAGGTTTCTTCCAAGAGAGAAGGAAGGGAAGCGCGCTTCGTAATTATCAAGCGAATATTTGGGAAAGCATCCGTCGATGATGCGTTTGGGGCAAAGCCACAAGGGAAAGAGCAGGTTGATGTCGCCGATGGCGCGCATAGGTATGGATGCGGGTTTGAGGCCTGTAGATACGC
Organism: Flavisolibacter sp.; assembly: GCA_036399455.1. GTDB lineage: Bacteria > Bacteroidota > Bacteroidia > Chitinophagales > Chitinophagaceae > Flavisolibacter. The sequence continues at coordinate 3,788 of DASWNB010000192.1, forward strand.
GGAACACGCCTTCGCAGAGCACGTCCTCGAGGTTGAGGCCCGTGCAGATATAAGAAGTGCCGAGGCGCCGGGCATGGTGGGCCAGCGCCAGCCGCACCAGCAGGGTGCCCACAAACTCAAAATCATCGCCCTTGAACTCGTCCTCGAAGCAGGCAATAAGGCTGCGTGAATCCTCGGGCATGTGCAGCAATGCCCGCACTTCTTCTTCCTCCATTACGGTGAGGTTCAGCCCGTATTTATCGCAAAGCTCCTGTGCGCGGGGAACGCCTTTATCCCATTCGGGAATACCCTTGATGATAATGGGGTGGATGCTCAGGTCGTGGCCGGTGATGCGGCTCAGTGAATAGAGAAGGGCGTTGCTGTCGCCGCCGCCGCTCACTCCCACTACGAGGCGGCTGCCGGCGGGCAGGTTGTTTTTTACGACCTCTGCCACCCTGTCCGCCACAATGGACTGGCATTCTTCCTGGCTCAGCTTTTTGAGGAAGATCTTGGCCCTGGAGCGGTCGTTATCCAGCATCTGGTAAAAATATTCGGTAGCATGCTTGGTGGGCTGCGGGCTGTCGAGCACCTTAAACACGTTGGTAGCGAAAAGCGCGGGATTGATGTTCCGGTTGTAGTAGATCAGGAGCTCGGAACAGTCCGTGAACTCGCTGAGCATCAGGTCCAGGCAGGAGGAGAGCACAGGGGCGCCGCCGGAGCGGGGAACGCTGTAGATGGCCACGGCGGACCAGGGCACATTATGCCGGTTCAGCAGGTCGATCAGCCGCTCGTCTTTTTCAACAGGCAGGTTCTCCCGCCCGTGAGCCGTTATGATGGAAATAGTGGGATGCATCAGGTAAGAGAGATAGGTAACTTGTTTATGAATAAGCGATTGTAAGTTCCCGGGCAGGCAAGCCGGTTCGCATGAGCATACAGCACCCTCCAGGAAGGATCCTGCGCAGAAATGGGAGGATTAAGGCGCTGAGACTACTTGACTACAGTGCTTTCGCTAATGCGGAAACCGATGAATGCGTCCTTCAGCCGCGGGCTGCTGCCGAGCAGCTTTGCCGCTTCGTTAATATTCTTGTCGGCGTTCAGCGTTTCGAGGACTTTCCTTACATTTTCCACCTCAACCCCGGTTTCATCGGCAATTTGAGAGCAGAGTTCCTGAGTTGCGTCATTTGTTGGTTGTTGTTTATACTCCATGATTATGGTTTATAATGAAGAGATATGTTAGTGTAATTTACCATATTGCCGCATAATTAAAAAAAAAATTCGGGGCATGTGCATATTGCTGCTTTATGATAACGCCTCTTCTCTTATAAACAACCGCCTGTGTACCTCGGTCCGTCGTTATCCTATGGTAACGGATTTATTTAACCCATGCGATCGCCTGCCGGTTCCAGGGATAAGAGCTTTGTGTCATAAAATTCTTCAATCATGACACAGTTTGACATCGAAAATTCGCTTAAAGACCTGAACGGTCTTGTTCTTGAAGGCAAAATGATGGACGCCTTTGAAAAATATTATCATGACGATGTGGTGATGCAGGAAAACGAACTGCCCGCCATCGCATCAAAAGAGGCCAACCGCCAGAGGGAAATCGAATTCCTGAACAGCATCACGGAATTCAGGGGCGCCGAAGTAAAAGCCCTGGCCGTGGATAAAAACATCTCCTTCGTGATCTGGAGCTACGATTACACCCACCGCGAATGGGGCGTAAGGAACTACACCCAGGTTTCCATCCAGGAATGGAAGGACGGCAAGATCATCAAAGAAAAATTCGTTTACGCAAACTGATTCCGGCCATGAAAAAACTGATCTTCCAAACAGGCAACAGCTATGCGCCCCTGGCGCTGCGTGCCCTTCTGGCACTGGTTCTCTTTCCCCACGGAGCTCAAAAAATGCTGGGATGGTTCGGCGGCTTTGGCTTTGAAGCTTCGATGGGCTATTTCACCAACGTGGTGGGACTTCCCTGGATCGTGGGATTCATGGTCATCATCATTGAATTCTTTGGGCCGCTGGCGCTGCTGCTTGGCTTTGCTACAAGGCTCTGGAGCCTGGCCATACTGGGCGTGATGACCGGCATCGTTCTCACCACCTTTACAGACTATTTTTTCATGAACTGGTTCGGTACGCAAAAGACCGAAGGTGCGGAGTTCTTTCTGCTGGCTATCGGCATGTCGCTGTCGCTGGTGGTGTCCGGCGCCGGCAGGTGGTCGGTGGATGGCTGGATCAGCAGGCAGAAGAAAAGAAGCTCCGTGGGTTCACGGGTGCTGGCTGATGCCGCAGTAGTGTAGCTGCAATACTTCTATATATATCAGGAATATGCCCCTGTGGCGGCTTGCTCTCACGGTTGAAGAAGCGGGCCGTCCGGGGCAATTCTTTTTATTAAAATGAAGTTCTTAGGCAAGTCTTTTTTGCAGTTGTTCATTTAGTGTGGAAAGAACTGTAAAGACTATTTGCTAAAAAAGAAAAGTACACCTAATAAATTCATTCCTATATTAGTAATAGATAAAGATTTGCCGGGGTTCTAACCAGCTATAGTCAAAAGCTGTAAGTAACGGTAGCGGCAGCTATGCTTTTCCTGGCAAGCATGGGACACTTTCCTCCCGGTTTTATTCCAGTTTATTCTCCTTAATTACCCGAGGCCGGCTGCCGGTTTCTATTCAGTACCGGGTAAATGCCTGAAAGAATGGCAGTTAAATTATACATATTAAATTATACTATATATTAGTCTTTTCCTATTTTTGGAAGGACTGCCTCTTGCAGGTTCTGTAAGACGGACGTGCTCTTTCGAGGTGTTGCTGAAGCCAGGCACGCAGGAAAACTTCCGATGTTCTTTTAACGCTTGTTTAAAAATGACCGATATGATTAAATCACTCATTCATTCCATGATCGTATGTCCCGATATGCAGAAGGCATATCCCAGGATCACTCACGGCCAGGGAGCATATATATTCGACGAAGATGGCAAGAAGTACCTTGATGCATCGAGCGGCTCGGCAGCGGTTTCCAACATCGGCCACGGCATACAGGAGATCGGTGAGCTGGTCCGCGACCAGATCAATAAAATAACCGTTCTTCCTACCCATGCCTTCAGCTCCGCCGTGGTGGAGGAATACCTGGACGAACTGGTGAAGTTTGCGCCGGAAGGATTTGTAAAAGCCTGGATCGTCATGAGCGGCACGGAAGCTGTTGAGAATGCCATCAAGCTTTCGCTTCAATACCACCAACTGAAAGGAGATAACAAAAGATACAAGATCATTTCCCGCTGGGGCACTTACCACGGCAACTCCGTTTTCACCCTTGATGTGGGTGGAATGAAGTTCAGGCGGCAATGCTACAGCCAGTGGATGAACAACTTCCCCCATATTTCACCGGCCTATGTGTACCGCATGCCCGCCGGCATGTCCGAAGAAGAGTACGTGCACATGCTGTCCACCGAATTCGAGAACACCCTGCTGGAGACCGGTCCCGATACCGTGGCTGCCTTCATCGCGGAGCCTGTAGTGGCTGCGGCCATGGGCGCCGTTCCGCCGCCGCAGGGATATTTTGCCGAGATCAGCAGGATCTGCCAGAAGTACGGCGTCCTGTTCATCGCCGATGAAATACTTACCGGCTTTGGACGCACGGGCAAGAATTTCGCCATGGAGAATTTCGGAGTTATTCCCGACATTATTGCCGCAGGCAAGGGGATCAGCGGAGGCTATTTCCCCATGTCGGCCATCATCGCTACGGAAAAGGTCATGCAGCCTTTTGTTGAAAAGAACGCCCCCTTCATGGGCGGCCACACCTTCGCCTGCAACCCCATTGCCGCAGCAGTGGGAAGCTTCGTGCTCAATTACCTGAGGGAAAACGACGTGGTGAACAATTCAAAACTCATGGGCGACCTGCTCAGGCAGAAGCTCGAGCGCCTGTACCAATACGACATCGTTGGCGACGTACGCGGCATCGGGCTGCTGTGCGGCATCGAGCTGGTGCAGGACAGGCAGACCAAGGCGCCGTTCCCGCTGGAATACAACCTCAGCAAACGCATAGGACAAAAGACCATCGACAAGGGTGTTGTGCTGTACCCCGGCAAAGGCTCTGTTGACGGACAATTGGGTGATCACATCATGATCGTTCCTCCGCTGACCATAACCGAAGAACAGGTTGATGAAATAGTTGACGTGCTGGAGCAAAGCATCAAGGAAGTGATGGGCGAGTTGGTAAAGGTAGCGAATTGAGAAAGGGGGTAGTTTTGCGCATCTGCATTCTCTCTTCAAATTCAAATGAATAACAACTTTCCGTCATTTACATTAGGGGGTCATCGTTTCGCCTATTTTGGCGTTTATATGTGCGCTTTTTTTTCATCAAGGTGAAAACTTACAACCCGCCATCGTACTCTTTCCTTGGACATTTATAGCGAGTTTATTTACTGATGTAATTAGTGTGCCATTCCTGATAGCAGGTTTTTTCCAATTTCCTATATATGGTTTCTTGATTGACATTCAAAAAACGAAAAATGCGAAATTACCTTGGCTTATAATGATTGCTATTTCGCATATCATTTTAGTTCTATTAAGTATTGCTTATGGAAAAACTGTAAGTTTCGCGCCAATTGAGTAAATAAGATATTCTGTATCCATAAAAGCACCGCCTGATTCCAATTCCTTCCCACCTTCCACCTTTTACCTTCCGCCTTCCTCACCACACCAGCATCATCATCAGCTTCCGGAACGTCTTCAGTGCCTGGCACAGCAGGTTCCGCACCACCTGGTAGTTGATCTCCATGATCTCACTCACCTCTTCATAACTCAGTCCCTTATACAGCTTCAGGTAAATGATTTCCTTCTGTCTGGCAGGCAGCTTGTTCACCGCTTCCAGCACACGGGCCAGCTTTTCGCGGTCCTCCTCATCATTCACCATAAGATTTTCGTGGCTCAGCTCAAAAGGCTCTTCGGACGGCTCGCCGGTTTCCACCCGTCTTGCCTGCCGGAAAGCTTTGTATAATTTGAATTTGAGCGCCTGCAACAGGTAAGCCTTTACCGACTGCACAGAGGCCGCCGGCCATTTCTGCCACAGCTCCGCGAACAGCTCCTGTATGGCATCTTCCACCACCGCGCTGTCTGCACAGATCTTGCTTCCATATTGATACAACAGGGGATAATAACGGCGGAACAGCACCCCGAAAGCTTCGCGGTCGCCCCGGCCGGCAACTGCCCATAGTTCAATATCCGTGGAGGAGGAGGACAAACCGCTACCAAATTATAAAAAAACCGGGGAAGGTGAAGGGTCAATGGTGAATGGTGAATCTGGAGCCGTGAATCGTCAATCGTCAATCGTTAATGGTGAATAGGTTAACCTCGTCTGTGGACCGTGGACTTTTTAAAAAATCTTCAAACGGAACATTACACTTCAAAAGAACCGGGTACTTTATAATAAACACATCCGCAAATAAACCCATCTCTCAAAAAAGTGAACAACAACTTTCAATCCGCCGAAGAGGTTATGGCCGACGACCGGTTCCTGGCCTGGTACTTCCAGACCAACCCGGAGCAGGCAGCCGCCTGGGAGCGTTGGCTCTCCCTCAATCCCGAAAGCCAGCCTCTTGTACAGGAGGCCATCCGCCAAATGGAGCAGGTATATATAAAAGAGAAGGAAGTGCCTGCGGAGCAAACCGCTGCCGCATGGGAACGCTTCCGCAACCAGTCCGCCGCTGCTCCCGTTGTGTCCATGAAGCCCCGCCGCACCCGCTGGTGGATACCCGCCGCCGCGGCCATCCTGCTGCTTATTGCAGGCTTTGCCTTCTGGCAGGCAGGCTCCAGGGAAAAAGTATTCAACAGCGACTACGGCCAGGTAAGCGAGTACCGCCTTCCGGACGGCTCCGTGGTTACCCTCAATGCCAACTCGCAACTGAGCATGAGCGGCAATTGGAGCGGCAACCGCGACCGTGAAGTATGGATAAAGGGAGAAGCCTTCTTCAAGGTCCGGAAAACGGATCAGAAGAACCGCTTTATCGTTCACGCAGAGGACATGGACATCATCGTTACCGGCACCCAGTTCAACGTGGTGAACACCGATCATGAATCGAGCGTGCTGCTCACCGAGGGCAGCGTGACCGTGAAAACCCGCGACGGACGCGAGCTGCACATGAAGCCCGGGGATTTTG
>DASWNB010000193.1:0-2512 GCA_036399455.1 Flavisolibacter sp.
CGAAGGGCGCAAAGAAGCACACAGGGATTTCACCTCGCGTCTTTGCGCTCCTGGCGGTGAAATAAAAACCCGCATTCACGGAGGCCCGCTAAGAGAAGGACACGTCAGCAATAAGCGACCCATTCACGATTGACGATTCACGATTCACGTCATTTGAACACCTTGAAGAACGTATGCTCAAACGACACCAGGTAGCTGTCGGTGTAGCTGCGGTAGGCGTTGCCGCCGAGCTGGAAGCGGTAGCCCAGGTTGATCTTTGAATTGCTGTTGATGATGAACTGGATGGCAGGAGCCGCATCGATGAACCAGGTGTCGGCCCCGATGCCGCGCTGGCCCAGGAACTCCGTGTACACGTTGAAGTTAAGCTGGCGATAGTCCGTGTATTCGCGGGGCAGCACCAGGTAACCGGCGGAGAGCGAATAGTTCAGCGCCTTCTCCGGCATGCCGGGATGGTAGGGATGCGCTTTCCCCGTATGCAGCAGGCGGGTAAAGCTGGCAGTACCCGAAACGGCCAGCCTGTTGACCAGTTGCGTGGCAATAATGCCGCCCTGGAGGCCGCTTATATCACCCTGAAGAGAAATTTCATCAAACATCATCGGGTTCCGCGAATAGCTGGCTTCGGCAAAAGCGGCCATGCGGAAATGTTTGTGGATGCCGTCCTTCGACAGGAAACGGTATTTGCCGTAAGCATAAGCGCCTTCCCAGGCAACACCCGCAGTAGCCATATTGGAGAAAGTGGCGGCGGCGTGGAGCATCAGGTTTTTGTTGATACCAAACATCACCTCGGGTATATACCGCTGCTGCACTCCACTTAGGCCAACGCGGTTGCCCCGCACGGTAGTGAGCTTGGTGGAGATGGTATTCGAAGGCATGTTGGAAGCGGGCTCCGTGAACACATACAATTCCTGACCCTGAGCGGGGAGGAAGCCTGCGGCGAAAAGCAGGACAAACAGTATTCGTTGCATAAAAAGAAAAGCCTTCCTTGCGGAAGGCTATTTTTTTAAATGATTACATGATAAATGCGGGACTGCGCCGGCACCTCGCCGGCCGTACAGCAGGAAGAAGCCTTGCCTGTTTGTACGCAGGCCATTTTGGTCATGGAGCTGTATTTTTTGAACTCCTTTGCAGGCACAAAGTTCCTGTCTACTACCGAAAAGCTGGTGGCGCCGCTTAGTTGCCGGGCATCGCCGTTCAGGAAATGGAAGTAGTGGTTGCCGATGCGCACATGGCCGTCCTTTTCCGCTTTCAGGTCCTTTACGTCCGCGGTCACTTTCAATGAAGCCACGGAAAAGCCTGCATCCTCAACTGCTTTGCTCAGTTGGTCGAAATCCACCTGTGCGCCGTCGCGGAAAGTGAGGTTGTACTGCTGGTTCTTGATATCCACCTGTACTTTAGCCACGAAGGGCACTTCTTCCAGTGCCAGCTTAACGGCTTTGGAGCACATGGAGCAGGTAAGGCCGCTTGCCTGGAGCGAAGCGCCGGAAAACTGTGCCTGCGCACCAAAGCCCAGGCCCAGTAATATGATAGCCAGAATATGTTTCATGAGTTGAAATTTGGGGGTTAAGATTTCTTGCAGCAGGCGGCTGTTCCGCTCTTGGCGGCATGGGCAGCCTGGTGCTCCTTATTCTCGCATTTGCCATCCTTGCAGCAGTCGCCGCCCTTGGTGCATTTGCCGTCTTTGCAGCAATCGGCATGATCGGCAGCGGCGGTGCGGTCGTACTTGCAGCACTCGTGCAGCTTTTCATAGGCTTCATCGGTAGCCTTGAACTGCGGGGTGTCGTAGCCTTCCTGTGCAATGGCTTTCTGGATCTTTGCAGTGTTGGAGGAAGCGGAGGCGTATTTAACGGACAGCTCCTTTGTTTCAGCATCCCACACGGCATGGGTAGCACCCGCTTTTTTGGCGGCGGTTTCTATTTTTTTCTTGCACATGCCGCATTCACCGGCAACCTTGAAGCTTTCTGCTTTTTGCTGTGCACCGGCCATTATACCGATAGCCATGAAGAAGATGGAGAGAATAGATATTTTGAGCGTTCTCATTTGAATTGTTTTTTAGAATGAATGATGATGAATGGAATAAGAGACTGTTTCGAGGATAATAACCAGAAACAATAAACAATAAACCAGAAACACAGAACCGATAGGTTCTGTAACATCATTCTATAGCCTGAAAACGCAGTTCTGCAGGTAGGTATCCTGCTTGTCCGGCAGGGGCGGACTGTGAGCAATGGTTTCCTTTACTTCAGAAAAATTATAGAAAGGAAGAAGAAGATACTGTGTAGGTGCGAGAACGGCCATCGTTGCTGCATAAACAGAGCTGACGATATAGGAAGCAAAATGATCGGTGCTCAGCTTCACCACCTTTACCTCGTCGCGGCAGCAGCCGTTGCTGTCCTCCACGTGCATGCCGCACTTGCCGCAGGTCTCGGCCTCAACGGCTCCCAGCTCCGCCGAATCCAGTGTATTCATACAATAATGCAGCGAGATGGCAAATCCCGTGCTTACTGTAAAATAT
>DASWNB010000194.1:0-2484 GCA_036399455.1 Flavisolibacter sp.
ACCTCGTTGAAAGGATCGCCGCTGGAAGTGGGGAAGCCTGCATAACCCAGTACGTTGCTCACCTCGCGGTAGGCATAGATGGTGATGTCCGGATCGGAGGTTACACGCTGGAAGGTAATCAGCATGCTTTCGGCATTGTACCTGCGGATGGCTTCATCCAGCGCAGCGGAGAAAGCGGCATCGTGCGTTGCAGAAGTGTTGTTCAGCGCCACCCTGATAACCGGGTAGTTTGCAATGTTCACCAGGTTGAATGTGCGGTACTGCTCTTCACTGGCGATGATCAGGTTGGGAGAGTTGACGGAAGCCATCAGGTCGGAGGGCTTCAGGAGGATGTCGCCTTCTACGAGGTAACCCTTGTCAGTCTTTTGCACGCCATCGGAGCTGAAGCCCATGGCTTTGATCTGGCCGATCACTTCGTCGGAGATCTCGTTCTGTACGCTTTCTTTTGCATCTTTCTGGCACGCTGTCATAGTAATTGCAGCCAGGCATACGGCTGCAAAGGATTTGAACATTTTTTTCATGTGTGTGTGTTTAGAATGAAAAAATCGGAAACTTCAATTTACAGAGAACAGCGGCTACTCGCCCTATTTATTTGGGCAACCCAGTTGCAAAAGACAGGAATTAATAAATATATTAAGTAATTATACTTAATACCTCATGAGCAAATAATCTCTTATATTGCTGTTTATGTTTCGCCACCTTTTCCTATTGTTGACCCTTTCCTGTGCCCTTAATGCCGGGGCACAAAAGCCTGTGAATGGAAACACCAAACTCTCCTCCACACTCCGGCAGGCGCTGGAGCGTAAAGGAGCAAAGGACAGCATTGATCTTATTCTTTCGCTTTCTCCCGCAACAGGAATTTCCTCCATCCAACGTTCTGCACGTATTATTTATATACATCCTTCTTCCCATACTGTTGTAGCACGGATGAGCAGGGAAGACATTGAACGCGTGGCGGCAGGGCCGGAGGTTTTATTCGCCGGTGCGTACATCCAGCCGAAAGAAGAGCTGAACTCCGGCATCAACGATCTTACACTCAACAAAGTCAATTACGTTCACGACCGCTTTCCTTTTCTTGACGGCAGCACGCTTTCCGTTACCATCAAGGAACGTGCTTTCGATTCAACGGATATAGACCTTAAAGGAAGAGTATTCAAAACCCTTTTGGAAAACCCGGTGAATACATCGCACGCCAGCCTCATGGCTACCATCGTAGCGGGTGCTGCCAACTCCTCGTATTTTGCAAGAGGCGTGGCATCAGGCGCCCGCACCGGCTCCACCAGCTTTGCCAACCTCCTTCCCGAAACCGATTCTTTTTTCCGGAAGCACGGCATCAGCGTGCAGAATCATTCCTACGGCACCATCGTTGAAAATTTTTATGGCAGCGATGCAGCTGCTTATGACCAGAGCGCCGTCAACAACCCAGGCCTGCTGCATGTATTCTCTTCCGGGAATTCCGGCAATGCCAACGGCACAGGACCTTACACAGGCATAACAGGATACGCCAATCTCACCGGCAATGCCAAGCACGCCAAGAATGTTCTTGTTGCAGGCGCTACCGATTCCATCACACAGGTAGAAGCACTTAGCTCCAAAGGACCTGCGCACGACGGGCGTATCAAACCCGAACTGGTAGCTTTTGGGCAGGAGGGAAGCTCGGGTGCTGCTGCAATGGTTTCGGGCGGTGCATTGCTGGTGCAGCACGCATACAGCAGGATGCAGGGCAGCGTGCCTTCTTCGTCGCTTGTAAAGGCCGCATTGATCAACGGCGCCGATGAAGCCGGAGCGCCGCATCCCGATTATTTTTCGGGCTATGGAAGCCTGAATGCTTACAGGGCTGTGGAGGCCATCATGCAAAGCCGCTTCCATCAAAGCTCGCTGGTGCAGGATGAAGTGAGGTCTTTCTCCCTGAATATTCCTTCAGGCATCTCGCGCCTGAAGCTTACGCTTGTATGGACCGATCCTGCCGCCGCTCCCAATGCCGCAAGAGCCCTGGTGAATGATCTTGACCTGGTCCTGCGTAATCCTTCTTCCGGCCAGGCCTGGCTGCCCTGGGGATTGAGCCATGCAGCACATAAAGATTCGTTACAGCTTCCCGCCCGCCGCCAGAGAGATAGCTTGAACAACGTAGAGCAGGTGAGCATCGATGCTCCTGCCGCAGGCAATTATATCATTGAGGTAAAAGGCGCAAAGCTGGGAACCGCATCGCAGGCGTTCTCACTTGTTTACCAACTGGACACCGCCGGCCGTTTTACCTGGACCTATCCCATGGCAACAGATCCCCTCGTGGCGGGCACAACGCAGATCCTCCGTTGGGAAACCACCCGCACCGGCACGGGTGTGCTGGAGTATTCCTTTGACGGCGCCACCTGGAAGCCCATCGGCAACATCACAAATCTTTCCACCAACTATTATAAATGGGCAGTACCCGACACATTGGCCCTGGCCCGCCTGCGCATGCGCACGGGATTGACAGAGGCGCTT
>DASWNB010000195.1:0-4044 GCA_036399455.1 Flavisolibacter sp.
GGCGTGGGCGGCATCGGAATGGCCAACGTAAAAAAGCGCCTCGACCTCCTGTACCCCGGACAGCACCGCCTGGAGATAAAGCGGCAGGACGGCTGGTTCGGCATTGAGCTAACCCTTTCAATCAGCCCATCATGAAACTCAACTGCATCATCATAGACGACGAGCCGCTGGCCCGCCAGGGACTGAGAGAGTACATCCAGGATATCGACTTCCTCCACCTCCTGGGCGAATTCGACAACCCGATGTCTGCCGCCGGGCTGCTTGCCGAAGGCAACGTCCAGCTCCTCTTCCTGGACATACAGATGCCCAGGATCACGGGGGTGGACTTCTTCAAAAGCCTTAGCCACCCGCCGCCGGTGATCTTCACTACCGCTTATCCGCAGTATGCCCTTGAAGGCTTTAACCTCAACGCCCTGGACTACCTCGTAAAGCCTATTTCATTCGACCGCTTTCTTAAAGCAGCCCTTCGTGCCCGTGAATACTACGAGCTGCGCCAGCAGAACAGCGTAAAGGAAGCAGGCGAGCCCGCCCCCCATTTCTTTATCAAGGCCGACAACAAGCTGGTCAAGATCAATTTCGACGACATCCTGTTCGTGGAGGCCCTGCAGAATTATGTGCTCATCCATACTCCCGAAAAGAAATTCATCACCTACCTCACCTTTCATTCCGTGGAAGAATATCTCCCCTCTTCCCTCTTCATCAAAACCCATAAATCCTACATCATCTCCGCCTCCAAGGTAGCCAGCATCGAAGGCAACGAGCTCCTCATCGGCACCCACCGCATTCCCATAAGCCGGAACCTGAAGGATGAGGTGATGGAGAAGCTATTGGGGAACAGGTTTTTGAAACGGTAAGCTGTTGGCTGATAGCTGTTGGCCGTTAGCAGTGTACGTACGGCGACAGAGGCTCTGCGCAAATCAGTGTTTATGAACGTGCTGCCTGTATTCCGGACGTGCACAAGCCAAAAGCTAACAGCTACCAGCCAACAGCTTCTCTTCTTTGCGTCTTTGCGTGAAACCGCGTAACTTTGCGCCTTCTAACAAGGAGTACCATTTATGAGTCTTTTTGAAGCCCAAAAAACAGAATTCCAACGCCGTCATATCGGCCCCGATGAAAACCAGGTGAACGAGATGCTGAAAACCATAGGAGTAGGCAGCCTTGCCGAACTGGTGGACAGGACCGTACCTCCCGGGATCAGGATGCAGCAGGAGCTGAACCTGCCTCCCGCCATGAGTGAAGCCGAATACCTCAGCCATATAAAGGACATATCCCTCGAGAACAAGCCTTATAAGACCTACATTGGGCAGGGATATTACGATACCATCGTTCCGCCGGTCATCCTGCGCAACGTTTTTGAGAACCCGGGCTGGTACACCCAGTACACGCCCTACCAGGCAGAGATCTCGCAGGGACGCCTGGAAAGCCTGCTGAATTACCAGACCATGGTTTCCGACCTTACCGCGCTGCCCCTCGCCAACGCCTCCCTGCTCGACGAGGCTACCGCGGCAGCCGAGGCCATGACCATGTTCTTCAATAACCTGAACAAGGACATACACCATATTTCCCGCCCCCGCTTCTTTGTGGATACAGAAACCTTCCCGCAAACAAAGGACGTGGTGGTTACCCGCGCCACTCCCATCGGCATTGAAGTGGTGTTTGGCGATTACCGCTCCGCGGAGATCGACAACTCTTACTTCGGGGCGCTGGTGCAATACCCGAACGACAAAGGCTCGGTGGAAGATTACCGCGACTTCATCGGCAAGGTACACGCCGCCGGCGGCTATGTAGCCATGGCTACCGACCTGCTGGCCCTCACCCTGTTGACGCCTCCCGGCGAGCTGGGTGCCGACGTGGCCCTCGGCTCCGCACAGCGGTTTGGCGTACCCCTGGGCTTTGGCGGCCCCCACGCAGCTTTCTTTGCCGCAAAGGACGAGTTCAAGCGCTCCATGCCCGGCCGTATCATCGGCGTAAGCATCGACGCACAGGGCAACCGCGCCCTGCGCATGGCGCTTCAAACCCGCGAGCAGCACATCAAGCGTGAAAAAGCCACTTCCAACATCTGCACCGCCCAGGCCCTGCTGGCCAACATGGCCGCCTTCTATGCCGTATGGCACGGTCCCAACGGCCTGCGCAACATTGCCAAGCGTGTGGCGCTGCTGGCCCAAACCCTCGGCCATGCGCTGGAGGAAAGAGGCTACGAACTGCTGAACAATCATTATTTCGATACCGTAGTGGTAAAGGTGGACGATGTACAGGCTTTCCGCGAAAAAGCGGAGCGCCAGCAGCTCAACTTCCGTTACTACGACAACCAGCACATTGGCATTTCGCTGGACGAGACCACCACCACATCCGACCTGTTCGATGTGATCAACTCGTTCGTGAATGACGTGGACCCCGTGGCCTACAACATCCGCCACGACGGCGGCCTGGAGATCATCCCCACATCGCTTACCCGTACATCGGATTTCCTTACGCATCCCGTGTTCAACTCGCACCACAGCGAAACCCGCATGATGCGCTACATCACCCAGCTTCAGGGCAAGGATATATCGCTTATCCATAGCATGATCCCCCTCGGAAGCTGCACGATGAAGCTGAACGCGGCCGCTGAAATGATCCCCCTCAGTTGGGTTCACTGGAGCCGCATGCATCCTTTTGCACCGGCAGACCAGGCGGGCGGCTATGCTTTTATTGTTAGAGAGCTGAGCAAATACCTTTGTGAGATCACCGCTTTTGACGCCTGCAGCCTGCAGCCCAACAGCGGCGCACAGGGTGAATACGCCGGTCTCCTCACCATCAGGGCTTACCACGAAAGCCGCGGTGAAGGACACCGCAACGTGATGCTGATACCAATCTCCGCCCACGGTACCAACCCCGCCTCCGCAGTTATGTGCGGCATGAAGGTAGTGGTGGTGAAAGCCCTCGAGAACGGCTATATCGACGTGGAAGACCTGAAGGCCAAGGCAGCGCAGCACGCCGAGAATCTTTCGGGCATCATGATCACTTATCCTTCCACCTATGGCGTATATGAAGAAACGATCACGGAGATCACCGAGATCGTTCACAGCCACGGCGGACAGGTGTACATGGACGGCGCCAACATGAACGCCCAGGTGGGACTTACTGCTCCCGGCCTGATTGGCGCGGACGTTTGCCACCTCAACCTGCACAAGACCTTCGCCATACCGCACGGCGGTGGCGGTCCCGGCATGGGTCCCATCTGCGTGAAAGCGCACCTGGCGCCCTTCCTGCCCGGTCACGTGACGATGGGACAAGCGGCAACGGACGACGGGCAACCGAAGGTTTCGAATGCAGTTTCCGCGGCTCAATACGGAAGCGCCAGCATCCTCCTCATTTCCTATGCTTACATAAGAATGCTGGGAGCCGATGGAGTACGCATGGCTACCGAATATGCGATACTGAACGCCAACTACATGCTGACCAGGCTGAAAGGTCATTTTGATATACTGTACACCAACCACCACGGCGCCTGCGCCCACGAGTTTATCGTGGACCTGCGGCCCTTCAAGAGAACCGCCGAAGTGGAAGCGGTGGATGTGGCCAAGCGCCTGATGGACTACGGCTTCCATGCGCCCACCATGTCCTTCCCCGTTCCCGGCACCATCATGATCGAGCCTACGGAAAGCGAGGACAAGAGCGAATTGGACCGCTTCTGCGATGCCCTGCTCAGCATACGCCGCGAAATGGCGCTGATAGAAGAAGGCCAGTTGGACAAGAAAGACAACCCGCTGAGGAACGCACCCCATACCATGTTCCAGGTATGCTCCGACGAGTGGAAGAAACCTTACAGCCGCGAAATGGCCGCCTTCCCGCTCGACTATGTAAAGCAGAATAAATTCTGGCCCAGCGTAGCCCGCGTAAACGACACCCACGGCGACCGCAACCTCATCTGCGTCTGCCTGCCAACGGAGGTGTATGCGGAGGAAGCGTGAGAGAGAGGATGACCGATAAGAGACCACCGATAACCGAAGCTTAGCTTTGTGCTTTCTTTTGCCCGATTTGAGTGGTAGACAATAGAGGCAG
>DASWNB010000196.1:0-4383 GCA_036399455.1 Flavisolibacter sp.
CTCACATGCAATAGGGAATGGCTGCACCTGAAGAACCTTTTGCCTTTAACCTTCTACCCTTTTGCCTTTCCCTCCTACTGCTTCTTCGTCCTCACCTTGTAATTATCCGCACGGTTGGCTTTCTGCATGTGCTTGACGGAGTCGGTGCTCATGGTTTCGGCGCGGGTAAGGGCGGCGGAGTAGTTGCGGCTGGTGGAGTCCATGCGCTTCAGCTCTTCGGAGGAAGAGACATAGCCGGAATTGCTGCTCAGGAATGATGCGTTGCTGGTCATGATGGTGCGGGCATTTTCATAGTTGCCTTTGTCTGCTTCCAGCATGGCCTTTTCCATGTTCTCGTTGGCTATGTAAAGCACTTTTTGCTGCAATACCTTTTCATTGAAGTACACCAGGTACTGCTCATTGTCCGATGCGGGCTGGAGCAGGTTTTCGTTGGTGATGGTTTTGGGGCGGCTGTCTGCCACGTCGTCATAGTGCAGGGTGGATACGATGCGGAAGGGATCGTGGCTGTTATCGGCAATGGCAAATTGCATCAGCACGCCCTTTGTTTCCTCGGAGAAAAGGTCGCGGAATTTGATCACTACTTCATCCCCTTTTTGTTCGTGCTTCAGGGCAAAGACCTTTTGTACGGTAAGGCCCTGGGGTATTTTGATCCTCAGCTCGGCGTTCTGTGCGGCCACTTTCATCATGCCGTTCAATTCCTTTTCAAACATGGAAGCCATGGAGGCGGCGTTGCTGATAAAGTAGTAGTTGCCAGAGCCTGTTTCGGCCATATCGGTCATGAGCAGTTCGTTGTAGTCCAGTCCCACACCAAAGCTGGAAAGGGTGATGCCGTCCGCATCTTTGTACTGCTGCACTTTGGCTTTTATGAGCGTAGGGTCCGTGAGGCCGGAATTGGCGAGGCCATCGCTGATGAGGAGTACGCGGTTGATATAGCCCTGCTTGTAATTGGCTTTCACCTGCTCGTATCCTTTTTCCGTGCCGCCCCAGAGGTTGGTGCCGCCACGCGAGGTGACGCCATCTATTTTATTCTTAATGCTTTGCCTGTCGGTCACCTGTATGGGAGCCTGGAGAAGGTCAACGGCATCATCATAGATAACAACGCTTACCATGTCGGAGGGGCCGAGGCGGTCGATCAACTGCTTGGCGGATTCGCGGGCAAACTGCATCTTCTCTCCTTCCATGGAGCCGCTGCGGTCAATGACGATAGAGAGGTTAAGGGGTATGCGGCGGGCTTTTTCGTTGAAGAAGGTGCCGATCTTGGTTTCGAG
Source organism: Flavisolibacter sp. (assembly GCA_036399455.1). Classification (GTDB taxonomy): domain Bacteria; phylum Bacteroidota; class Bacteroidia; order Chitinophagales; family Chitinophagaceae; genus Flavisolibacter. The sequence continues at coordinate 1,269 of DASWNB010000196.1, forward strand.
GTAGAGGTAGCCTGTCTTGCCGGTGGCGTTTACGAAGTAATAGTCGTTATCCAGGCCGGAGGTGAAGGAAACGGCGCCCTGTGTGTTGGTGATGCTCCTGCCCTTGTGGTCCTTTGGAGAAGGGGTTACAGGCAGGCTGTCGGTGTGGGTGGTTGTTTTGCGGGAGAGCTTTCTGAAAGCGGAGAAGGAAATTACGGAAACTGCCAGGACTGTGAGTAACCCGAGCAGCGGAAGATATTTCTTCATAATAAGCTGGTTTTGCACAGGGATGCTTCCGCCGGAAGGATTGCACAGGGCAGGCAAAGTTTATTTGTTAAGGAAAACAGAAAGGTTTCACGCAAGGGCGCACTCGTCCCGCAGGTAAGCGGGAAAGAAGCAAAGGGGCGTGAATCGTTAATCGTCAATCGTGAATTGAGGTGTCGATTACCGGGGGGCACTTGCCGGTTATTGGCCGAGGGGGTTCAATCGAAACAATAGGCTTCGATTGAACTATCATTGACTCAACATTGACTCAACATTGACGGAACATTGGAGGAAGGTAGAAGGTAGAAGGGCGAAAGGCGAAAGGTGGGTGGAATTAGGAATCAGGAATTGGGAATTAGGGCTTCGGTTACTGGTGGTCGTTTACCGGTTGTCGGCTGAAGGGGGCGTGAATGGTGATTGGTCAATGGTGAATGAGGAGTAGCCGCAAAGGTTGCAGAGAAGATAACCGCCAGGAGACGACCGGCCACCGACGTTCTCCGTTTGCTTCTTTCCCGCCTACCTGCGGGACAAGTGCGCCTGTGGGTGAAATATCCTCGCGTCCTGGCGTCTTGGCGGTGAAATAAAAAACCCCGCCGGAGGCGGGGCTTTATGATGTTGCCGTCTTTACGATAGCTGTTCTTATTTTACTTCTTCAAACTCGGCGTCGGTGACGTTTTCGGCGCCGCCACCTTGCTGCTGTTGCTGCTGGCCACCATCGGCACCGGGCTGGCCGCCGGGTTGGCCCTGGGTAGCTTTGTAGATTTCCTCGCTGGCAGCAGTCCAGGCGTTGTTCAGTTCAGTTACTGCAGGGTCTATCTGGTCGATGTCGCCTGTTTTGTGAACTTCCTTCAGCCTGTTGTAGGCGGCTTCGATAGCGGCCTTCTTGTCGGCAGGGATCTTGTCGCCGTATTCCTTCAACTGCTTTTCTGTCTGGAAGATCAGGGCATCGGCCTGGTTCAGCTTTTCCACCCTTTCCTTTTCCTTCTTATCAGTTTCCTCGTTGGCCTTGGCTTCGGCTTTCATCTTTTCAATCTCTTCCTTGGTAAGGCCGCTGCCGGCTTCGATGCGTATCTTCTGCTCCTTGCCCGTGCCTTTGTCCTTGGCGGTTACGTGCAGGATACCGTTAGCGTCGATATCGAAGATCACTTCGATCTGGGGTACGCCGCGGGGAGCCGGGGGGATGCCGTCGAGGTTGAACATACCGAGGCTCTTGTTCTGGGAGGCCATCGGGCGCTCACCCTGCAGAACGTGGATCTGTACGCCGGGCTGGTTGTCAGAGGCGGTAGAGAATGTTTCCGACTTGCGCGTGGGGATGGTGGTGTTGCTGTCGATCAGGCGGGTCATTACGCCACCCATGGTTTCAATACCCAGGCTGAGCGGGGTAACGTCGAGCAGCAGCACGTCCTTCACCTCGCCGGTCAGAACGGCACCCTGGATAGCGGCGCCAATGGCTACCACTTCGTCGGGGTTCACGCCTTTGTGGGGCTTCTTGCCAAAGAACTTCTCCACGATCTCCTGCACCTTGGGTATGCGGGTAGAACCGCCCACCAGGATCACCTCGTCGATCTGGGAAGTGTTGTAACCGGCATCTTTCAGGGCCTGCTCGCAGGGCTTGAGGCAGCGGGCGAACAGGTTGTCGGCCAGTTGCTCGAAGCGGGCACGGGTGAGCTTTTTCACCAGGTGCTTGGGAACGCCGTCCACGGCAGTGATATAGGGAAGATTGATCTCTGTTTCGGAGGAGGAAGACAGCTCGATCTTTGCTTTTTCGGCAGCTTCCTTCAGGCGCTGGAGGGCCATGGGGTCTTTGCGGAGGTCAACGTTTTCGTCGTTTTTGAACTCATCGGCCAGCCAGTCCATAATTACTTTATCGAAATCGTCGCCACCCAGGTGGGTGTCGCCATTGGTGGATTTCACTTCAAACACACCGTCGCCCATTTCGAGGATGGAGATGTCGAAGGTACCGCCACCGAGGTCGAATACGGCTATGTGGTGGTCCTTGCCGCCCTTGTCGAGTCCGTAGGCCAGTGCTGCGGCCGTAGGCTCGTTTACGATACGGCGGACGTTGAGACCGGCGATCTCACCGGCTTCCTTGGTTGCCTGGCGCTGGGCGTCATTAAAGTAAGCGGGAACGGTAATGACGGCCTCGGTTACTTCCTGTCCCAGGTAATCCTCGGCAGTTTTTTTCATTTTCTGGAGAATCATGGCAGAAACTTCCTGGGGAGTATAGGGTCTGCCATCAATATCGATGCGAACGGTATTATTGTCACCTTTCATCACTTTGTAGCTCCAGTGGCTGATCTCTTCTGTCACCTCATCATGGCGGCGGCCCATGAAGCGCTTTACGCTGGTGATGGTGTTCTGGGGGTTGGTGATAGCCTGGCGCTTGGCCGGGTCTCCCACCTTGCGCTCCCCGTTTTTCAGGAAAGCCACTACGGAAGGCGTAGTGCGGCGGCCTTCCTCGTTAGCGATCACGACAGGCTCGTTACCTTCCATGACAGCCACGCAACTGTTGGTAGTACCTAAGTCAATACCGATAATTTTTCCCATTTTATCTTGAAGTTTAAATGTTCACTATTGGTTATCAATGATTATGCCGTCAGGAGAGAGAGTGCAATTTTGTCAGACCGCCGGGGGCGGCGATAACCGATTGGATAACCGATGATAGACCACCGATAACCGATTTTAGGTGTATCACTCCTGTTTCTGGTGACCACTACATTCCTAAAGCGGCAAATGCAAAGACAAGGGAATGGTGCACCTGAATACCGGTTGTCGGTGGTCCATAACCGGTTACCCCCGCGCTTTTAACTTAAACTACTGCCTTTCTTCTCCCCAGGATGTTACTTTTGGAACGCTATGAGATTTCCTCTAC
>DASWNB010000197.1:0-3783 GCA_036399455.1 Flavisolibacter sp.
CAAGGCCGAAAGCTCCCTGGCCGTACACAATGCCGAAGTTGACGCTCTTTGCCTTGCGGCGCATGTCCTTTGTTACTTCTTCCTCGGGAATGCCATACACTTTTGCAGCGGTTGCCGTGTGAATGTCCTTGTTGTTAAGGAAAGCTTCGCTCATGTTTTCATCGCCGCTGATGGCTGCTACAATCCTCAATTCTATCTGCGAGTAATCGGCGCTGACCAGTATGTGCTGGTCGTCACGCGGGATGAAGGCTTTTCGGATTTCGCGGCCACGGTCGGTGCGGATGGGGATGTTTTGAAGGTTGGGGTTGTTGCTGGCCAGGCGACCAGTTACGGCTACTGCCTGCCCGTAGGTGGTGTGCACCCGCCCGGTTTTGGGATTGATCAGCAGAGGCAAGGCATCCACGTAGGTAGACTTGAGCTTAGTGTATTCGCGGTAAGCGAGTATATCGTCTGCTATGGGATGCTCGTGTGCCATCTTGCGCAGCACATCTTCGCCGGTGGCGTATTGCCCTGTCTTTGTCTTCCTGGCTTTGGGATCGAGCTTGAGCTTTTCAAACAGCACTTCACCCAATTGCTTGGGCGAGCCCAGGTTGAAGCGGCAGCCCGCGGCTTCGTACACTTTCTCCTCGTGTACCCTGGCATCGGTTTCAAGGATCTTTGAATACTCGCTGAGGAACTGCATGTCGATGCGTACGCCTTCGTACTCCATCGCGGTGAGCACGGGAACAAGCGGGTTCTCCACTTCTTCAAACACATTCTCCACCTTATTCTTTGCCAGCAGCGGCGCAAAGATGCTTTTGAACTGGAGGGTTACGTCGGCATCCTCCACGGCGTATTCCTTTACTCTTTCCAGTTCCACATCCTTCATACAGCCCTGGTTCTTTCCTTTCTTTCCAATCAGCTCCTCTATGTGTATGGGCTCGTAGTTGAGGTACTTGGCGCTCAGCCAATCCATATTGCTCTTGCCATCGGGCTCTATCAGGTAGTGCGCCAGCATGGTATCGAACAGCCTGCCTTTAAGTTCCACGTCATACCATTTCAGGATCAGCAGGTCGTACTTGATGTTGTGGCCTATCCATATTTTCGAAGCATCAGCAAAGAGGTCCTGGAACCTGGCAAGGATTTTCTTCGTGGCTTCGCGGTCTTCGCAGGGCACAGGGACGTACCATCCCTGGCCAGGACGAATAGCAAAGCTCAATCCTACCAGGTCCGCGGTGTTGGCGTCAATGGCAGTAGTTTCGGTATCAAAGGATATTTCCTCCGCCTGGCGAAGAGCATCGAGCAGGATGGCCATCTCTCCCTCGCTTTCAACAAGCTCGTATTCGTGCGGGGTGTTGGTGATGTTGCGGGCAGGCTTTACTACGGTGATCACCTCTGCTTCCTCTACGGCGGCAGTGGCGGTTCCATTGCCGTTAGCACTGCTGAACAGGTCGCCCTGGGCGGATGCTCCGGACCTGGCGGGTGCATCGCCTTCTTCGCCAAGCAGCCTTTTGATAACGGTTTTGAATTCCAGCTCTGTGAACACTTGTTTCAGCAGTTCCTTGTTCCATTCCTTCAGCCTGAAATCTTCCTCATGAAAATCGATAGGCACAGAAGTGATGATGGTAGCCAGCTTCTTCGACATGATGGCATCTTCCCTGCCTTTCCTGATCTTTTCGCCCAGTGCACCCTTGATATTATCTGCGTTTTCCAGCACTTTTTCTAGCGTACCGTACTCGGTCAGCAGCTTGCAGGCGGTCTTCTGGCCTACGCCGGCAATACCGGGAATGTTATCCACCGCATCGCCCATCAGCCCCAGTATATCTATCACCTGGTCCACGGACTGAATGCACCATTTCTCACAGACTTCTTTCGGCCCCATGATCTCCACATCGCCTCCCTGGTAACCCGGCTTGTAGATTTTTACACAATCGCTCACCAATTGGCCGTAATCCTTGTCGGGTGTGACCATATACACCTGGTAGCCCAGGCACTCGGCCTGCTTGCTGAGCGTGCCGATCACGTCGTCGGCCTCGTAGCCGTCGCTTTCAATGATCGGAATATTGAGGCCCTGAAGGATCCTTTTTATATCAGGAATGGCCATGGTCAGGTCTTCGGGAGTTTCCTGGCGGTTGGCCTTGTAATCCACGAAGTCGGTGTGGCGTTCGGTAGGAGCGGCTGTATCAAAGCACACGGCCATGTGGGTGGGCTTCTGGTTGTTGATCAGTTCAATGATTGTATTTGTAAACCCGAACTGGGCATTGGTATTTTTTCCCTTTGAAGTTATCCGGGGGTTGCGTATAAGGGCATAATAGGCACGGAAGATAAGTGCGTAAGCGTCCAGCAGAAAAAGCTTTTTTTCCATGCCGGCGAAGTTAGCCAAAGAAAGGTAAAGGGAGGGTTAAAGGCAAAGGGCGGAAGGTAAAAAGGCGCATAAACGGTAAAGGGTATAAGATAGGGCTGACTGCCTTACCTTATACCTTTCACCTTATGCCTTTTACCCTTAATTGAATGACAGTTTCAGGGCGCCGGTCTTATCATTTTTATAGCCTGCGGGGGAAGAAGTGCCGGATTTAGCGGCGTCCTTCTGCAGATACTGCTCGGGATTGCTCACGAGGGTCGTACCTGACGATGCAGGTATGTTCTGGCTGGGCGTAATTTCCTGGGCGTTGCTGTCCTTGTGAATAAAATTGAGGTAGAGTGCGAAGAACAATAGATTGAACGCGAAAAAATTTAGAACGCGTGAGATGCGCTTCTTCATAAACATTGGATTTAGGATGGTGACTGAATCGAAAACCAAAATAAAACGCGTTTCTCTGAAATGCAAGCCAGGCGGGGCAATTTCATAAAATTGCGGGGAACCCCGTAGGCGGAGGGTCAGTAAAATTACGGAGAGAGGATGAGCGATGACCGACCACCGATGACCGATGACCGACCACCGATGACCGACCACCGATGAGCGATGACCGATGACCGATGACCGATGAGCGATGAGCGATGAGCGATAACTGAAGGAAGTAGAAGGAATTAGGTGCAACCCGGTAATCTCCTATCTCAAAACCATCGGTTGTCGGTCGCTTATCGGTCATCTCCTCTTCATTTCCTCCAGCCTCTTCTGCATGGCGAACATTTCGTCGCGGAGGCGGGCAGCTTCCATGAAGTCCATGTCACGGGCGGCTTTTTCCATTTCCTTCTTTGTACGGGTGATGGCTTTTTCCAGTTGGGGGATTGTGGAATACTCGGCGTCAGATTCGGCGGCGGACTTGGTTACGAGTTCATCCACAGCGTAGGGCGAATCAGGATCGTAGCCTTTGATGTCGAGAACGGAGGTCTGGGCCATCACCTGCTCCTTGGATTTATGTACGGTACGGGGGGTGATGTTGTGCTGAAGGTTATAGGCCACCTGTTTTTCGCGGCGGCGGTTGGTCTCGTCGATGGTCCTTTGCATGCTTTCGGTGATGGTGTCGGCATAAAAGATCACAAGGCCATCGACGTTACGGGCTGCCCGCCCTGCCGTTTGCGTCAGCGAACGCTCATTACGGAGAAAGCCTTCCTTGTCGGCGTCCAGTATGGCTACAAGCGATACTTCGGGGAGGTCCAGGCCTTCGCGGAGGAGGTTCACACCAACCAGTACGTCTATCTTCCCAAGCCGGAGGTCGCGGAGGATCTCTATCCTTTCGAGGGTGTCTACTTCGCTGTGGATGTATTTTGATTTGATGTCGATGCGCTTCAGGTATTTGTCCATCTCTTCGGCCATGCGCTTGGTCAGTGTGGTCACCAGCACGCGGTCGCCTTTTTTTACGC
>DASWNB010000198.1:0-2750 GCA_036399455.1 Flavisolibacter sp.
ATCCAGCCCCGTTTTTAAAATCCAATATCCTATGAAAAACCGTGATAAAAATACTACCTTTTATTTGATTTCAAATAAGTCTCTGCTACATTTTTCAAAAAACTTATTCACGTATTCACGTTTCCCCAGTTGTTTAATCAAAAAACAAAAATCCCGTTCAGATGATGAACGGGATTTAAGAAATCTGCTATTACAAGTTTATTAATAAGACCAGAGGTCCTGCTCGTAGTTGAAGATACGCTCCTTAATGTTGTCGCCTTCCAGCAGTGCCAGGATGGGATCCTTGATCAACTGGCGGATGTTCCTGTTGGAGGGGTTATCCAGCGTTGACTTGGTGATATAGCTGCTGAACATGCGGCTTTCGAAGAGTTCTTCCCATGTCATGCGGCTTACGCCCATGTTCTTGGGGTTGTACACTTCATACTTGGCAAGAGTGGGACGAAGATCGGGGTAGTAAACCCAGAACAGCACTTCTGTACCACGTACGGAGCCGTTGGGGTTCAGGCGCTCTCTTACCGGGGCGATACCCAGGATACGCACGAACATGCGGCTGGCTTCGCGGTCGAATACCCATTCTTCTTTTATTCTAAGCTTGGTTACTTCCTTGGGGTTGAAGCTTTGTTTGGTCACCACGTACTTGATCACCTTGTTCATGTCATTGGGATCGGTAACGGGGGTGGTGTCTGCAGGACCGCCGGATACCTTCTTTTGGATATCATCCAGGCTCAGGAAGGTAGTGAAGCGCTCGTCTTCGAAAGCGGTTACATCTCCGTTTTCAACAGCCCTCATCAGGATGTCCACGAACATCTGGCTTCCGTTGTCGTCAGTTGCCTCGTAGCGGAAGGGCATGTTCATTTTTTCCCTGAGGTCCAGCTCACGCCATACTTTCTCGGCAAACAGGGCATCGTCCCAGCGCAGGTGCTCATACGGCAGGGGCGTACGCTCGTTGATACCGGCCTTGTCAAAGGCGTTATCGTTGCGCTTGGCCCGGATGGCCGTGTCCCTGCCACCCATACTGGAAGAATCAACCTCAATGGGAATATTGCCATAGGGGTTGTAGCCCGAAGGAGCAGCGTTGTTGTTTTGCTGGCTCTGCTGCTGGTCGGCGCTGGTGTTGTTGGCAGGAGGATTTGCGTTGTTCCTGTTCCTGCTCCGGCGCTGTGCGTCGGCATTCAGGGCCAGGGAGGCCATGAACACCATCAGCAGGGAGATTTTTATGATACGGCTTTTCATGCTCGTGTTTTTTTATTAACGTGGTTACTTACTTGATATTGTAAAGTAATGAAGGCAACGTTGTAGTTCTTCCATCGGGACCGAGACACCTGATGTTCTCAATCGTGATGATGTCGCCGGGCTGAAGCCTTGCGATAGCTCTCTTGGCCCTGTCGTTCCAGGTATTACCCTGGCAGTCGATCACGGCAACGTCACCTGTTTCAGGGTCATCGGCTACCACCTGGAAGCTGGTCACCTTGTAAGACAGGTTCAGGGGGAAGTCCTTAATACCGGCGGCAACACCTGCCTGCGCGGAGAAGGCTCCCTTGTTTACGCTGGCGCCACTCTCGTAACCGCCTACCGTAGCAGTGGCCCTGGGGATGGTGCGTACACGGAAGGAGAGAGAACCAAGCATCTTTCCTTCAGTGGTGGAAGCGGTGATGATGCACTGGTCGGTAACGCTGTTCACGCGGACTACGTAGTTGCCGTTGGATCCGGAAATGCTTCCGCCGCCGCCTGAGATGCTCGGCCTTATCTTTTCAGCGCCCACGCCGCCGCCTGAGATAATTACCTTGTTGTCGATGCCGATGTAAAGCACGTTCATGTCGGGCAGGGAGATAGCCGCGTTGGACTGGCCTACTTCGTAAGTGATCTTGTCTTCAAAAGTCTTCCTGTTGCCTTCCTGGTCGGTCCACTCGTAGCGGATGGGGATAGATCCCTGTCCCATAGAGTTTACCACGGTCTTGAATTCGGCAATGCCTTTTTCATTTACCGGGATAACCCTGCCGCCGATAGTGATGGTGGGGGCTGCATCGGTGCTGAAGGCGCCCACGCCTGCGGTGATGGCCAGTTCCTGGCCGGGCATCAGGTAGTTGGAGTTTTGTCCTTTAATGGTAGCAAACTGGTTGAAGCGCACTTTCACCTCACCCACCATTTGGTGGAAGCGGGCGATTACGCGGTTCTCCGAGGTGCGTATGTCGTTCTGGAACTTGGTGAGCATTGTGGTGGCAGCCACTGTGGGAACCATGCGGAAGTAAACCGCTTCCCACGTATCGTTCGCCTTGTTGGAAGTTCTGGGCACGCTCAGGTCAATCTGCTTCAGGTAAGTTTCTACGTCTTTCCTCAGGCTGGGCTCGATGGCGATCATGGCGTTCTTGTATTGCTCCAGTTTCGCTCTCAGCTCTTTGCCTTTACCCTGCTCTACCATGATGCGGGTAGCCACATCCTGGTTATCTTCTTTAAAAGTGGAATCAAACTCGTTTTCTTTAGTAGGGTTGAAGCCGGCCTCTTTCATGATCTGGGCTTTCAGGCCTTCAATATAGGCGTTCATGTCCTTGGTCAGCTGCAGGGCTCTTTGAGCCTTGGGCTCCCACTCGGCGGCTTTGGCCGCAGTTTTGGGATCGGATTTCAGCTCCAGGAAGGATTCCATGATGGTTCCCGTGGAGGCGCTGATGGTATTGTTAGTTGTAGTCAGGCTTCGTTCAACAGTCTTGAAGGCATTGAGTATCTCTGCAGATACGTTCAGGGCCAGCAGGGCT
>DASWNB010000199.1:0-6295 GCA_036399455.1 Flavisolibacter sp.
AGAATCGATCATATACCAGTTTTCGCGGTCGTTTTGCACCTTCTCGCCAATAACGCTATAAATGTGCGCCATGCTCTCTCCTACCGTGTAGCTTCCAAACTCCGTATAAATGTTAGGCATAGGAACTTTGGTGCGTTTACAGGCAGCTTTGATGTTGCTGACAATCTCGTTGATCATGAACTGGTAATCGTACTCGAAGCCCAGCGAGTGCTTGATGGGAAAGCCGCCGCCTATGTTGAGCGAATCCAGCTCGGGGCAGATCTTTTTAAGCTGGCAATACAGGTTGATGATCTTGTTCAGCTCCGACCAGTAATAGATATCGTCCTTGATGCCTTTATTGAGGAAGATGTGAAGCATCTTGAGCTGGAACTTGTCTTCATAGCCTTCGATATTGTCCACGTAAAACTCCAGTATGTCCTTGGCCCTGATGCCCAGCCGCGAGGTATAGAAGGGGAAGGTGGGCTCTTCTTCGGCCGCTACCCGTATGCCTACCTTGAAGGGCTGCTTTACAGAGCGCCGGTAGGCGTTCAGCTCGTCCTTGTTGTCCAGGATGGGAATAACGTTTTTGAACCCCCCGTTGATCAGTTGGGCAATACGCCTGGTGTAGCCCTTCTGCTTGAAGCCGTTGCAAAGGATGAATATGTCCTTGTTGATGCGCTTCTTTTCATAAAGCTTCTTGATGATCTCTATGTCGTAGGCATAGGAGGTTTCCAGGTGAATGCCATGCTGCAGCGCCTCTTCCACCACGAAGGAGAAATGCGAGCTTTTGGTGCAGTAGCAATAATGGTACTGTCCCTCGTACTTGTGCTTCTTGAAAGCCTTGGCAAACATATCCTTGGCCTTGTTGATCTGCATCCCGATCTTGGGCAGGTAGGTCACCTTCATGGGCGTGCCGTACTTGTCTATCAGGGCTTTGATGTCCAGGCCGTTGAATTGGAGAAAGCCTTCTTTTACTTTCAGGTCTTCCTGGGGGAAATTAAAGGTTTGCTGTACGAGGTCGAGGTAGGAATTGTTCAGGTTATTATCCATTGACTGGTAAAATGGGGGTTGTTCTGTGAACAGTATTTGTTTGCAAAAGTATAGGTTTATACAAAAAGAAAGCCGGATGCGTTTGCACCCGGCTTTTGAGCCTTTTCAGACGAAGCTGCGGCTGATTATTTAACCTGTGCGATCAGTCCCTTGAAAGTCTCGGGATTGTTCATTGCCAGGTCGGCCAGCACCTTACGGTCCAGAGTGATGCCTTTCTGGTTCAGGAGGTTGATGAACTGGGAATAGGTCAGGCCTACTTCACGGACGGCAGCGTTGATACGTGCGATCCAGAGACGGCGGTATTCCCTTTTCTTCAGCTTGCGACCTACATAGCTGTAGGTCATACCTTTCTCTACAATATTTTTGGCAACGGTATAAACGTTTTTACGCTTGCCATAGAAGCCTTTGGCTTGCTTTAAGATTCTTTTTCTGCGTGCTCTTGAAGCAACTGCATTTACGGAACGTGGCATATCTTAATGAGTTTGAAGTTTGAGGTTTGTTGTTTGATGTTTCCTGCTTGTAGCTTGAAGCTTGCGGCTTGCAGCTTACTTCAGACGCAGAAGGCGCATTACGAAGTCCATATTGGGCTTTGCTACAACGCCGTCTTTGGATAAGGCACGTTTACGTTTAGTAGATTTTTTTGTCAGGATGTGACGCTTGAAAGACCTCTGGTGAGTGATCTTTCCCGTGCCCGTTACTTTGAAACGCTTTTTGGCACTGGAGTTTGTTTTAACCTTAGGCATTTTAAAATGCTTTAATGTAACACCCTTGAGGCGTTGGCGCACCGGCGCCACTCTTTGGGAGCCTCTTCAGGCAATATCCCTCCGCCGTTTCCAGCAGATGGGGCCGCAAAATTAAGCAGTTTTGTTCAACTGAAGAGGGTAAATCTTCTTTTTTTTGTTAAGGTTCATGCGGGAAGAAGCTGATGGCTGATAGCTGTTGGCTATTAGCCGAACAGAAAAAACAACGAAAATTTCCCTCAAATTCATGTTTTTATAACGTGCAGCCCCTGGCTGAACGCTCACAGGCTAAAAGCCAACAGCTATCGGCTAAAAGCTTCCCCTCCCATTACCAGGCAAACCGGGTTCGGGACTTCTATCCTATGGCCGGTGTCGCGGAGGAGGCCGGTAGCGGGGTTTCGCTTAAAGATGACCACGGTGTTGGTTTGCTGGTTGGCTACCAGCAGGTAGTTGCCCGTAGGGTCGATCATGAAGTTGCGGGGTGTTTTGCCCTGGGTAGATTGCCAGCCCTTACCGGCCAGGCGGCCTGTGGAGCTGTTGACCGAAAAGATGGCTATGTTATTGGCATCGCCGCGGTTGGAGGCGTAAAGGAACTTACCGTCGGGAGAAAGGTGTATGTCGGCGCTGCCCATATTGCCCTTGAAATCCGCCGGGTGGGAGGATATCCTTTGCACGAATTCCAGCTTTCCCTGGCGGTAACGGTACACGGCCACGGTGCCGCTCATTTCTTCCATCAGGTAAGCAAAGCGACCGTTGGGATGAAAGGCCAGGTGACGGGGGCCGCTCCCGGGCTTTGACACCGCGGATGAACGGCGGAGCGTGTCCAGCGGCTTGCCGGATGCCGGGCGGAAGGGATAGACCACCACCTTGTCCATACCCAGGTCGGGCACCAATAGGCGGTCTTCGGAGGGAGAAAGCACCGTAGCGTGTACGTGGGCCTTTTCCTGGCGGTCAGGATTTGGGCCCGAGCCGCTGTGCTGCACCAGTTGTGCGTAGGGCTTTAGCCGCCCGCTGGCTTCTACGGGGAAGATGGAAAGGTTGCCGCCGGTATAGTTCCCGGCAACCACCCATTTATTGTTCCTGGTAACGGTTATATAGCAGGGATGATCGCCGCCGCTGGGCTGGCGGTTCAGCAGCTTCAGGCGGCCATGGGCTTTATCAAAAGAAAAGGCGCTCACTTCCCCGGGTTCGCTGCCGCCGTTCTCGTTTACTGCATACAGGTATTTGCCGTTGGCGGAAAGAGCCAGGAAGGATGGATTGGATACGCTGTCTGTATTGCTTACCCATTCGGCCTTCCCGGTAGCCGCATCAAAGCGGTAGACGTAAATGCCCTTGCTGCCCTTGCCCGTGTAGGTACCGATGAACAGGTAGTATTTCTGTGCAAGGCCCTGTAAGGAAAGCGCCGACAGGGCGGAAAGAATGATGAAACGCATAGATGATTATATTCCGAGGTCTGTTCTTTGTTTTTTGGTCAGTTTGGCTTTTACCAGTTCATAGCTTTGCTCTATGTAAGCCGCCCATTGCTTCATACCCAGCTTACCGGGCTTTGTTGCCAGCACCCATTTGTTGCGGGCCATATATGGAGCAGGCATAAAGCCGTCCGAAGAGCTTAGCTCCTCGTACTCCTCGTCCCTCACTTTAAAGGAAAAGGTCAGAGGTCCATCCAGTCCCGCCACGCAAAACATCTTCCCTCCCACTGAAAACACCAGGTCGTGACCCCATTTCACGTCTTCCGTCGCCGCCGGAAGCGAAAGGCAGAATTTTCTTAGTTGCTCGATGTCCATTGGTGTGAAGATAGGGAATGTCGTGAATGGTGAAGGGTCAATGGTGAATGGGTCGCTTACGGAGGTTTCTGGTTTATAGTTTATGGTTTCTGGTTCGTTAGGTACAATCACTCCGCTCCTGGCTTGAACCGCGAAGAGCGCAAGAATACGCACTTGTCCCGCAACAGGCGGGGAAGAATGGCAAAGATGAAGGCGGCCCATTCACCATTCACGAAAAAAGCCCCGCGTTTGCAGGGCCTTATGTTGAAAGATCTGTTGAAGATTTTTATTCGTTATCCGTGGTTTCATCGTCCGTTGCCTCTTCGTCATCGCCTCCGCGTTCTTCTTCCATTCTGCTGGCCATTTTCATCATGGCAGCGGCTACGTCGCAGTCGTCCACGTCCTGCATTTCATTGGCTATTTCCTTGGCCATTTTCTTGTCCTTGTCTTTAACCTTGTATTTCTTTTTCAGGTTTTTCACGCATTTCTCCACCTTGGCATTGCTGCCCATGTTGGACACGGCCTGCATTTCCTCGGTTACCTTGGCTCTTTCGTCCTCGTCTTTGATCTTGTTCAGTTCAGTGGCGATCACTTCCTGGGGACTATCATCATTGAAGGCCTTCACCAGTATTTTCTTTGTCCTGGAGCTCATGTCTTCGGTAACGGGCTCAAAGCAGCCGCAAACGTCTTCGGCAATTTCCGCAGTCTTGTTGTTGTTGGTACAGGCAAACAGCACCAGGCTGAGGGCAGCAAGGGTAGATATTCTTTTCATGTGTGTAATTTGCTGAAAGATAATATCATTTGGGAAATGAAGAAGGGAGCGGGGAAATTTTTCACGCGAAGAACAGAAGCTTAACCGCCAGGAAGGTTTCACGCAAAGGCGCAAAGAAGCAAAGAAAGAATCCATACACTTGCACCGAAGCTTCAGCGTAGGAGCATGTTGACCGGTCGTCTCACTCCTCGCGTCCTGGCGTCCTGGCGGTAAGCTTCTCTCTTTGCAACAAAAAAGCCGCCCGGGGGCGGCTGCATATTTTTGAGATGAATCAGCTTGGCTTGTTGGGATCGACCTTCTTCTTGCCGCCCTTGGGCGTGAAGATGGCGAGCATACGCTTGCCTTCCAGCTTGGGCATGCTTTCGAGCTGGCCGAAATCCTTAAGGCGGTCGGCGAATTTGAGGAGAAGCAGCTCGCCGCGATCCTTGAACTGGATGGCGCGACCCTTGAACTGCACGTAAGCCTTTACCTTGTTGCCTTCCTTGAGGAAGTTCTCGGCGTGCTTGGATTTAAAGTCGAAATCGTGGTCGTCGGTATTGGGCGTAAAGCGGATCTCCTTCATTTCGGTGGTCTTCGCCTTGGCCTTCATTTCCTTTTCCTTCTTCTTCTTGTCGTAAAGGAACTTGTTGTAGTCGATGATCTTGCATACCGGCGGATCAGCCTGCGGGGAGATTTCCACCAGGTCCAAAGCCTGTTCCTGCGCCATGCGCATGGCTTCCTGGGTGGGGTAAACGCCAACGGTCACGTTGTCGCCCACGAGCCGCACCTGCGGAACCCTGATATGATGGTTAATACGGTGCTCCGCTTCCTTGCGCGGAATGAACCTTCCCCTGAACCCTCCGGGTCTGAATCCTTTGTTCGGTAATGCCATTTACAATTTTTATGTGAATAATAATAATACTGAAACGGTTGCTATTCGCTCCTGCGTTCCCTGATTTCGTCCGACAGGTCGCTAATCAGCTCGTCTACGGTCCTTGCTCCCAGGTCGCCCTTGCCCTGGCGGCGTACCGATGCCTTTCCTTCGGTCATCTCTTTTTCGCCAACCACCAGCATGTAAGGCACTTTGGCCAGTTCCGTATCCCTGATCTTCTTTCCTATCTTTTCGTTCCTGTCGTCTATTTCCGCACGAATATCAGCTTTTTTCAATTTTTGCAGAAGTTCTTTTGAATAGTCCAGGAACTTATCCGAAATGGGCAGGATTTTAACCTGTACAGGGGACAGCCACAGGGGCAGCTTGCCTGCATAATGCTCCAGCAGGAAGCCTATAAACCGCTCATGCGTACCAAGAGGCGCCCGGTGAATGATCAGCGGGGTTTCCGAAGTATTCTCCTGCGTGGTGTACTGCAGCTTGAAGCTCCTGCCCTGCGAGAAATCCACCTGGTTGGTAGCCAGGGTAAACTCGCGGCCAATAACGCTGTAGATCTGCACGTCTATCTTGGGGCCATAAAAAGCAGCCTCGTCCTGCACCTCTATGTAGGGAATATTCGATTCCTTCAGCACGTTGCGGACCATTTCTTCGGTTTCCTTCCACAACTCGGGCTCGTTCACGTATTTGACGCCCAGCTTTTCAGGTGAATGGAGCGACAGGCGCATCACGTATTTATCTACCCCGAATATTTTGAAATACTTCAGGTACATGTCATTCACCGCCCTGAATTCGTCGTTGAACTGCTCCTTCGTGCAATAGATGTGAGCATCGTTCATGTGCAGGCAGCGCACCCGCATCAATCCAAACAACTCCCCGCTTTGCTCGTAACGGTACACGGTGCCGTATTCGGCTATGCGGTAAGGCAGGTCGCGGTAGCTTTTCGGCTCCGCCGCAAATATTTTATGGTGATGGGGGCAGTTCATGGATTTGAGGTAGTACTTCTCCCCTTCCAGCTCCATCGGCGGGTACATGCTGTCCGCATAATAAGGCAGGTGGCCGCTGGTGAGGTACATGCTTTCCTTGGCAATGTGCGGGGTCACTACTCTCTTGTAGCCTGCGTCGC
>DASWNB010000200.1:0-7736 GCA_036399455.1 Flavisolibacter sp.
CCAAACCGCCCATCTTTTTCCTTTGCTGGATGAAAAGCTGATTGAATTGCTGGAATCACTGGCACCGGAAGAGTGGGAGGCGCAAACGGTGGCGAAGCTGTGGAAGGTGAAGGACGTGGCCGCACACCTGCTCGATGGTAACGTAAGAGCGCTGTCCATACAGAGGGATGGCTATTTTGGCGAAACCCCTCCCGCCATGGACGGCTACGAAAGCCTGGTGGCCTGGCTCAATGAGCTGAATGCCGGTTGGGTGAAGGCTTCAAAGCGCATCAGCCCGAAAGTGATGATACTGCTGCACAAGGCTACGGGGCCGCTGGTGTCCGAATATTTTGCTTCGCTGGAACCTTATGGAAAAGCTGTTTTTGGAGTGGAATGGGCGGGTGAGCAGGAAAGCTGTAACTGGATGCACATAGCACGTGAGTACACCGAGAAATGGCTGCACCAGCAGCAAATACGCGATGCCGTAAACAAGCCTGGAATTATCACACCCGAATTTTTCCAACCCTTTATGCAGGCCTTTGCCTTCGGGCTGCCACATGCTTACAGGAATATCCCCGCCCTGCCCGGCACGGTGGTAGAGCTGGCCGTTACCACGGAGGCCGGGGGCAAGTGGTACATCGAGCGGCAGGATCGCTGGACACTGGTTGACGAGCCATCAAGGCCTCCTGCAGCCACGGTAACGCTTGACCCGGATACGGCCTGGAAGCTGTTCTCAAAAAGCCTCCGGCCCGCCGATGCAGGAGATAAGGTAACCATAGAGGGCGACCGGCCGCTGGGACAGGTTGCGCTGGGTATGGTATCGGTAATGGCCTAGTGCTGGGTGAGCAGGTATTTTTCCAGCGCGTCAATGGCCTGCTTCTTTATTCCGGGAGGCAGGAGCTCCTGGTCCATCCACTGGTCGTTCTCCCTTTTGAAAGAAAACGTGGAGAATTCGTTCTGCTCCGCTTCGGAAAGAAAAACGTATTTATCGTCGTCGAATATCACGCGGTAATTGATGTTCTTGTCGTTAATGCCGATGTTGGTTGAAAACAGATCTTCCATGAGCTTTTCTTTTTAATGATGAGTCTCGGGGCGGCGCGTGTCCGCCGTTAGAATTCCCCTGCAAACTATGTTCCCGATTGCTGTACGGGTGTTTCCAGCAGGCGCATCAGCTCATCCAGCTTAGGCGCCAGGATGATCTCCGTACGGCGGTTGCGCTGGCGGCCTTCGGGAGTTTCGTTGGTTTCAAGAGGCTCGTACTTGCTGCGGCCGCTGGCGGTCACACGGGTGGGGTCCACCTTGTAGGTATCGGTCAGTATCCGAACGATGGCGGTAGCACGGGCCACGCTCAGCGCCCAGTTGTCTTCATATCGTCCTTTCATGGGCACCGAATCGGTATGGCCTTCTATCATTACATTAATTTCCGGATTAAGGTTCAGCACATCGGCCAGAACGCCCAGCGCTTCTTTGCCTTTCGGGTTCACTACTGCGCTGCCGGAGGGAAAGAGCAGGTTTTCCTGGAGGCTCACATATACCCTTCCGTTCTTTGCAAATACAGTAAGCTCGTTGGAGTTAAAGCCCACCAGCGCATCGGCCATCTTCTTGCGCAGGTTCTCCACTGCCTGTCGCTGCTGGTCCAGCAGGCGGCGCATTTCCCACAGGCGCTGCTGTTCTTCTTCCAACTGCTTCTGCGTCATATTGGCCCTGCCCGATGCCTGTGCGGCCTGGTTCATTGCATCATCTATCTGCTTTACCAGCCGGGCATTTTCGGTTTCCAGGTTGCTGATGCGGGAATTAAGACTGCTGATGCTCTCGCCGAGCTGGCTGTTTTTCGCCATCAATTGCTGCTCCCTGTCCAGCGCAGCCTGGTATTTTTTGGTAGAAACGCAGGAGGAAAACAGGACAGCCAGAACAAAAATGAAGGAAAAGGTTTTGCTCATACCGCGGTTTTTCCGAAGAGCTTCTAAAAGTATGCCATGGGGAGGGAGAAGGCAAAAGGCAGAAGGCTTCAGGAGCGGTCAGTCTTTATTGGATGTATGGCTGTTTAGAGGAAGGAAAAATTTTCAATATTCAATGCCCAATGCTCAATTTTCAATTTTCAATTTTCAAGTGGTTTCCCAATCCGGAGCGTTCCTGAGCATTGAAAATTGAGCATTGAATATTGAGCATTCTCCCTGGGTCTGCCTTCCCTGAATTTTGCCTTCCACCTTTTACCTTTTACCCTCTACCTTCTACCTTTACCCCATGCCCATAAATTTTGAAACAAAAGCCCGCTGCAGCGACCTTGCAGGGGCGGAAGAAAGGCTGCGGAAGTATGAGCCGCGGTTTGTTGGCGAGGACCACCAGGTGGATACCTACTTCAATGTGCCTCAGGGAAGGCTGAAGCTGCGCGAAGGAAATATAGAAAATGCGCTGATACATTATTTGAGGGAAGACGTGGCCGGAGCCAAGCAATCCACCGTGCTGCTGTACCAGCACCAGCCTGATGGAAACCTGAAGCAGATCCTCTCCGCTGCGCTGGGCGTAAAGACGGTGGTGGATAAGAAAAGAAGGATCTACTTTATTAGCCAGGTAAAATTTCATTTCGACGAGGTGCAGGGACTGGGCAGCTTTGTGGAGATAGAAGCCATAGACCGGGACGGCAGCCTTGGATTGGAGAAACTACAGCAGCAATGCTCCTTTTATATAGACGTGCTGGGCATACAACCCTCCGACCACCTGGCAGGCTCGTACAGCGACATGCTGGAGCAGGACAGCACAGCTCTGCAGCCTGAATAAGGTTGGATCCAGGAGGTTAATCGGCATTTTATTCTACATATGCCCCTGCGGGGTCAGGAATCCTGCCGCACGGCAGAGCCATTCCCCAAAAGCATCTTTTAGGATGGAGATGCATGTTTCTGATTTATAATGTTTTGACCAAAGAACGAAAACCGGCTCCCGTTTTGGCATAGCTTTTTTATTGACTTCCTTAAAGCGGACTATGAAACGGAACCAAACCGAGATTTCTCACATGCCCAAGGACATTCTTGTAGACGGGACTTACGAAGAGATGAAGCCGGTAAACGGCCAGCACCTTTACGATGAAGACGACGATGATGATGACGTGGACGATGACGATGATGCAGTAGAGGAAGATCTCATCATTGGCGACGAAGAAGCTGTTGGCGATGAAGAAGAGTTTGACGTAGAACTCGATGATGAACTGGACGAGGATGACCTTGATGAAGATGATCTCGTCATCGATGCAGATGACGACGTAGACGAAGACGAGGACCTGTGAAAACAGAACAACTATAGAGAGAGCAATGAGTTTTCATTGCTCTTTTTAGTTTATGGGAAGGCGAAAGGTAAAGGGCGTAAGGCAGAAGGGTGGAGGAATAGGGAATTGGGCTGAAACGACCTAAACTTTTTACTTCCTTCCTAATTCCCAATTCCTCTTGCCCTACACCTTCTACCTTCTCCCCTCCACCATGCCCTCCACCATCTCCTTCAGCCTCTTCGCATCCTCCACAGCATAGCCATGAATATCGTTATTGAAATAAGCCCATATGGTGTGCCCTTCCTTGTTCCACTTCCTGAATTTTGATGCAAAGCTTTTGAGCTGCTCCGTGGAATAGGCAGAGGCGTACAGGGCCTCGGGGCCGTGGAAGCGGACGTAAATGTTTTGGGCGGTCACCATTTCGGAGTAGGGAAAGCCGGCGCCGGATTGTGAGATCACGAATGCAATTTCATACTTGGTCATCAGGCTCACGCTGTCGATGTGCAGCCAACTGTCGTGTCGTATCTCCAGGGCAAAATAGTAGCCGCGGTAACGTGTTTTCAGGAGTTGAAAAAGATGTTCGGCACGGTCGTAATTGAATTTGAGTTGCGGCGGCAGTTGCAGCAGCACGGGTCCCATCATCTTTTTCATGGGCTCGAAAATCCCGAAGAATCTTTCCAGCGGTTCTTCGGGATTGGTGAGCTTTTTCATGTGGGTGAGAAAGCGGCTCATCTTGGGACAGAAAGTAAATCCCGCCGGCACTTGGCTCATCCAGTTACTGATGGTGTCTTCCGCAGGCATGCGGTAGAAGCTGGCATTGATCTCCGTTGTGCTGAAATGCTCCGTATAGTAAGGCAGCCAAAGCGATGCCTTCAGTCCCGCAGGGTAGAAGATGTTTTTCCAATGCTTGTAACTCCATCCGGATGTGCCTATGTGAATTGCCAATGCTTTTTCCAGACGGAGCAAAAAAATCATACCCTGTGGAATCAGTCATAAGCCAGAAGTCCAAAGTCATAAGCCGGAAACCGGAGCCAATTCACGATTGACGATTCACGATTCACGGCTTTGGACTTACGACCTACGGCTTCGAGCTTACGACTTCGGACTTCCGGCTTCGGACTTCCGGCTTACGACTTACGGCTTACGACTTCCCGCTTCTCCACGATGATCTTCCGTATCTCCGCATTGCCCTGGAGGTTATTCATCTGGCGGACGATCCAGTTGCCGCGGGCCTGCATGAAACCGCTGGAAGGCTTCTGTCCGTACACTTTGGGGTTGGGGAGGACTGCCGCTATCATGGCTGCTTCGCGGCGGGTGAGTTTGGAGGCAGGCTTTTTATAATAGCGCCGGGCAGCGGCTTCTATCCCGAATACGCCCTTGCCCATTTCAACTACATTCAGGTACACCTCCAAAATGCGCTTCTTGCCCCAGATCCATTCGATCATTTTGGTAAAATACACTTCAAGGCCCTTGCGTATCCAGCTTCGACCCTGCCATAGAAATACGTTCTTGGCCACCTGCTGGCTGATGGAGGAAGCGCCTCGTACCTTTTTTGGCTTCTTCTCGTTGTGCTTCATGGCTTTGTCGATGCTTACCCAATCGAAGCCGCTGTGCGTGGCAAATTTCTGGTCTTCTGATGCGATCACCGCCAGGCGGGCTTCAAAGGACATTTCGCTGAAGTCAACGTAGTCGCGCTTGAGGCCGTGGCCGCCAAGCCAACTGCCAAGCTGGGTAATAGTAATGGGAGGGTCTATCCACTTGAGAAGTACAATGTAGGCAAGATGAAAAACGAAAAGAAAGAGAAAGAGCCTCTTCACAAAGCGCCAGATGCGCCGTCGCAATCCATCTTTTTTGTTTTTCATCCAGATATGAAAATAATGATATAACCGGAAAAAAAAGAAGGGATAACCGGTAAGCGACCACCGACCACGAGGTGATGACCGATAAGAGATAACCGGCCACCGAAGACCCTTATCGGTTATCGGTCATCGGTTATCGGTCATCGGTCATCCGTCATCCGTCATCGGTCATCGGATCAATACGGCCGCAGGTCAAACACCTGTACACGGAATCTTCTTCCGATACGGTACTTGGCCCTGCCGTATTTAAGCTTGTGCAGAAGCGCTTTGAGTGCAAGGCCGCTAGAACCCAGGACGGCAGGAGATGCGGTGGGTGTACGGGCCACGCCGCTGCTGTTGTTCTCTACTATGCGCAGGGCCGCGGTGGACAGTACGATGCCCATGGAGGTGTACAGAAAGGTTTCCGGCCTGATGCCCATGCCGGGCTGTATGTCGTAAACCTTTGTAATGGATGATGCAGGAAAACCGGTGCTGCCGATGTACACCGAATCGCGGTAAAGGCGGGTCATGTAGCCTTCCATCATACCGTTAGTGGTTTGGAGCTTCATGTAGCTACCTTCGGGAAATGATTTGACCTTACGGACTCCCCTCTTGACAAAAAGGTAGGCTTTCTGGGCCTGTCCTTCACACAGAAGAAACACGCAGAGGATCAGGAGCAGTCGGTGCATGACATAAACTTACGGCAGCAGTAAGTGAGCATTTTGTTAAATCAACCCTGCGCAGGCGAGCTGTAAAACAGCAACCCTATCAGCAGTGCAATGGCAAAGCCGATGAGGATAATGCCGTTGAGACGATTGATAAGTTGAATATTCTTCACCGTAAGCCGCTGGCGGATCTTGTTTGCCAGGAACACCTTCAGCAGGTCGGCGGTGAGTACCAGCACAAGGGCTATGGAAAATATGGTGATCCGTCCCTCCAACGTGTGGTCGATGAAAGCAGTGGAGGTGGTGATCCAGAAGATGAGGATGGCCGGGTTGAGCGTGTTCATGAAATAACCCGCCAGGAAGATCTTCACGTAATCTCTTTTACGGAAACTGATGAGGGGCTTGCCCGATTCGTTCAGCTTTACTTTTTTAAAGAACAGGAAGTAGATGCCCACTGAAATAAGAAAGGTGCTGCCGATGATGCCAATCTCTTCGCGCCGCGTATTGAGTGAGCTGAACAGCTCCGTAAATACATTGGCCATCACTGCCAGCGATACATCGCTGAGCGATACGCCTATTACGAAGGCCAGCCCTCCCTTTACCCCGTTATTGATGCTTTGCTTGATGATGGAAAATAAAACCGGCCCAACAGCAATGCTCAGCAGCAACCCAAGTGTAAGTCCTTTTAATAAAGCATCAGTCATACGGCAATCCTAAAAATAAAAAACCTCTTTGCATTTATGGGCAAAGAGGCGTATCAAAGCCTTTCTTTTTA
This sequence comes from Flavisolibacter sp., assembly GCA_036399455.1. Classification (GTDB taxonomy): domain Bacteria; phylum Bacteroidota; class Bacteroidia; order Chitinophagales; family Chitinophagaceae; genus Flavisolibacter. The sequence continues at coordinate 6,517 of DASWNB010000200.1, forward strand.
CGAAAAGGTTTTTAAAAAATCCTCCCAGTCCTGCAGCATCTTTCCTTTCAGCACCCGCGGAAATTTGTGCTGGCTTCCCAGCTTTCCTTTCGATTCCATGAATTTCATGAACGCCGATTCGGGCAGCTTGTGTATGAACACATCCCTCAAGGCGCTCGTCCTTTCCACGGCATAATCGTCGTTCAGCTCGCACAGGCGCTTGTCTATGCTTTTGACCAGCGCATCCGGGTCCACGGGATCGTCACAGGCTATGAACCATTTGTGGGCGAAGAAGTTCTGGTAGGGATAACCCACCACCGTGTACTCGGGGATGGATATGTTGTATTCTTCGCTTACCAGTTGGATGGCCTTGTTCATGTTGTCCACGCTCAGGTGTTCGCCTACAAGGCTCAGGAAGTGCTTGGTCCGCCCGGTAATGACTATCTCGTTCTTCTCCAGGTTCACAAACCGGATGGTATCGCCGATAAGATAACGCCAGGCGCCGGCATTGGTGCTCATCAGCAGGGCGTATTCCTTTCCTATCTCTACTTCATGTATCATCAGTGCTTCGGGTTTCTCAACGATCTTTCCGTCCGGGTCAAAGTTCTTTTCATTGAAAGGAACAAACTCCATGAAGATATTGTTGTCCAGTATCAGCCTTATGCCTTGTGCGTTCTCACGGTCCTTGAAGCCGATGAAGCCTTCGCTGGACAGGTAGTTCTCTATGTAAACAATAGGTTTGCTCAGCAGTTTTTCAAACCCCCTGCGGTAGGGCTCAAAGGCCACGCCGCCATGTACAAAGAAGCCCAGGTTGGGCCATATCTCGTGAATGCTCTTCACCTTGTAGTGTTCGATGATCATTTCCATGCACATCTGGCACCAGGCGGGAACGCCCACTATATAGCCTATGTCCCAGTTGGGAGCATTCTCCACTATTTCGTTCAGCTTCTGGTTCCAATCCTTGATGGCAGCAATGCGTCCGCCCGGCTTGTAGAAGGTCTGGAACCAGAACGGCTTGTTCTTCATAAGGATGCCGCTCAGGTCGCCGGCGTACCAGCCGGCCTTGCCTTTTTGCAGGTCGGTAGCGCCGCCCAGCATCAGGAAGCCTTTGGTAACGGCATTGCGGGGCAGGTGCTCGTAGTTGATAAGGGAAAGAAGCTGGCGTAAATAGTTGATGCGGTTGCTGCGGAGCATTTCGCGGGTAACGGGAATGTACTTGCTGGCGGATTCGGAGGTGCCGG
>DASWNB010000201.1:0-3051 GCA_036399455.1 Flavisolibacter sp.
TTTTTTGTGTATGGCATCGATCAAAAACAACCTTATTCTTTAGGAGGAATAACCGGTAAGGCATTACCGATTGCCCACTACCGGTCACCGCTATTCACGATTGACGATTCACGATTCCCGTCATTCACCATCAAAACCTGCTATAATAATTCCTCAACCTGTACGACAGATCGTTCTGTATCTGCTGGAACAACTGGCCCATTACTTCGTCCTGCTGGGGAGAGGTGGAGGCCTGCTTGTTTATCTGGGTGCGGTCGGAGTCGCTGAGGGCACGCTCATCGCCGGTGTAGGAGGTGAACTCGGTCTGCCAGCGGTGCTCGCCGGTGAAGCGGTCGTTCCAGATCATGCGGCCTTTGGTATCGCGGATGCTGATCACCAGGTCGCCTTCGGAAACGAGGGTACGCTTGGTAGTGGTGATGCGGGCATATACTTTACCCATCTGCTTTACTACCGAGTCGGGCTTGTAAACGGTTTCTTTTACCACTACTTCCTTTGATACCTCGCGTACGGTGGTCTGGTCGTAGGGCTGGCCGAACTGGATGCGGGAGAGGTTGAGCTCCAGCACCTGGTCGGGCTCTACGTTCTTGTTGCGGGCATCCCACTCGCTGTAGAAGCGCACGAAGTCGTTGTTAAGATGATGAACAAGGGTACGCATGATGTCTTCCTGGAAGTTGCGGAGCTGGTAGGAGCCGGAAGAGCCGTAGTTACGGTAGCTTTCGATGGGGATGACCAGCACCTTGGTGAGGGCCATGTCCAGCACTTCCTGGGTGGTTTGCTTCAGCTCGAAATCATCGGGCTTGAGGCGGAGGGCGGCCCTGTATTCGTTATAGGCATCGCGGTAGGCAAGCTTGCCGCGGTGCGTTTCTTCCATATACTTCAGGGCTTTGTTTACGTGTACCTCGGCAGCCTTGTCGCGGTAGGTTTCCAGGTACTCGGAATAATCCTTTGCCTGTACCACGGAGGAAGCGGAGGGGTATCTTCTTACCATGTCATAAAGGCTCTGGAGGTAGCGGTATTCGGAATAAATGCTTTCAAAACGGCTCTCGCTTTTGCTGTTGGAGAGTATCCTGATCTGGTCCTCGTGCTGGGCAACGGCGTTGGCGTAGGCATTTTTGAGGATCTGGCGGGAGTCGTAGTCGTTGGGATCTTTCTGTAGCTTTTTTACGGCCAGTTCGATAGCGTTGGTGTAGTTTCCTTTTTCATAAGCTTTGCTTGCGGATTTGCAGGCAAGCAGGGAAAGCGAAGAAAGAAGGAGCACAAAGTAAAATTTACTCATAGTTCAGGTTTTTGGAACAGTGGGAGGCAAATGAACGCGAAAAGCTTATTTGGAAAATGTTATTTAATTGATCGTTAACAGTTGGGCAGGAGCCTGTGGCTGTTCGCAACGGGAAGGGAGTGGGGGGAATAAGCAGATGGTTCATCTTCACCAGGTTATTGGATTAAGCCCCTAAAATAATCCGAAGATTTTAGTATTTCAAGATGTCGCGCAGGAAATTATGGTATTCGGAAAACCGGGGCAGGTTGTTATGGCCGCCGCCCTTGATGCGGATAAGGGTGATGCGGCGGGGGTTGAATTTCTGGAGCTGTTCGCTGTGGCGGATGGGAATAAGCCAGTCGCGGGTGCCGTGGAGAATGTAAACGGGGCACTGTACTTTCTGAATCCATTTGTCTGTACGAAGGTGATAGCGAAGCACATAACGTACGGGCAGTATGGGCAGGAAGCGTTCCACCACCTGGCGGAAGTTATAGTAAGGCGCATCGAGGATAAGGTAACGGGGAGTGTTATCCGAAGCCACCTTTACGGCAAAGCCGCTTCCCAAGCTGCGGCCGTAAACAATGAGATGGTCTTCCGTGTATTGTGCGGCCAGTGTTTCGTAAACAAATTGCATATCATCCAGCATCTCTTCTTCACTCCTCTTGCCGGTGCTTTTGCCAAAGCCGCGGTAGTCCACCAGCACCACGTCATAATCGTAGCGGTAGAAATCCCGGGCGTACTTTGCCCAGCCCTTGATGCTGCGGGTGTTGCCGTGGAAGTAAAGGATAAGTCCCTTAGGCTCGGGGCGGTGGAAGTGCAGTCCGTTGATGCGTACGCCGGGCTCCACATCGAAGTTCACTTCCCGGAAAGGGGCATCGTAGCGGAACTGGAACCCCAGCGGGAGCTTCTCGGGCTTGAAGATGAGGAAGTCCTGCAGGAAGTAAGCGGCAATGGAAAGAACGGCGATACCGCCGATGATATAATAGATGATGCCGGGCATTGGAATGGAAGGTAGGCGGTTTCACGCAAAGACGCAAAGGATAGATTAACCGCCAAGACGCGAGGACGCGAGGAAGGTTTCACGCAAAGGCGCGAAAACGCAAAGGGATAACTGGTTGGAGACCACCGATAACCGAGGTATACTTTGTGGTTCCCTTGCGGCGTGGGGTCTTTGTGGTTATCCCGGCAAAACAGTTATATTTAGTTAACCGGTAATCTTCCTGCATATGAATCCACTGCAAAAAAGGCTTTTATCTTTTCTTATAGCATTCGCTATTGTCAACATATCTGCAGGGCAAACGAAAGCGGAGCAGGTAGAGGCGATCAGGAAGGAGTTCCAGGCGATCAATGGGGATTCTACCCTGGAAAAAATTACACTTAAGGACAAGGAGTTCATGGGGTATATGACCGATGGCGGCGGTGAACTGACCGGTTATTACAGCAACGGGCAGGTAAAGAAGATACGCGAATGGGCAGGGCTCTCGCATGGGAACGAGATAAAGGAATTCTATTTCAGGGACGGGAAGCTGATCTTTGTTTACGAGCAGTTCAATTCATTTCCATTCGACGGTAAAAAGGGTGAGTATATCCGCTACAGGCCAAAGACCACCTTTGAAGGACGATATTACTTCAATAACGATAAGCTTATAGACCAGAAGGTCACCGGGAAAAAACAGTTTGAGAGTAAAACGGATACTGCAACAAAGCTGTTATCAGAGGCCAGCGAATGGATAAAGCGGCTGGAAAAGAAGAGGAATTAATGTCGTGAATCGTCAATCGTCAATCGTGAATGGGGC
>DASWNB010000202.1:0-3276 GCA_036399455.1 Flavisolibacter sp.
AATTAGGACCGTGAAGCGTCAATCGGGAATCGTTAATAAAAACCCGGTAATCGGTGGTCGGTTATCGGTTATCAAATAACAAGAAACCAGAAACAAACTATGTTCGATTTTCTAAAACCGCGCAAAGACCTGGCTCCGGACGACGTAAAAGGCGTCAGGGACGGGCTGCTGCAATTTATCAAGGAGCAGTTGCGCCGGGCAGAAGGCGGGGAGGGCGGCCACATCAAGGGGCTGAGTCTTTATCTGGCGCCCGCAGCCGAGGAAAAGCACGTGTACGAGCAGGCGGTTTACCTGGAAGAAGAAAACCGCTTCCGAGATGAGGAAGTGCAAAGGATTGCCGATGATTACGCCCTTAACCTGCCGGGTAACTGGACCATGGACATCCAGTTTACCGAAGAGATACCCCCGGAAGCCATCAGGTCTGAAACTATGAAGGCGGGACTGTTCATCCTCACCCGCAAGCAGCCTTCCGCCATCAAAACGGCCACGGCTTACGTAAAGGTTCTTCAGGGCGAAGCGGAAAAAGAAATCTACTCCATCTCATCCTCCGGCGGCAGGGTGAACATAGGCCGTGAAAAAAAGGTGCAGACAGCCGACGGCTTTTACCGTGTAAATCATATTGCCTTTCCTGCGGAAAGTGAGAACGGGGCCAACCGCTCCGTCAGCCGCCAGCATGCGCATATAGAGTGGAGTGTCGAAAGCGGGGCCTTCCTGCTGTTTGCCGATGAGGGAGGCGTGCCGCCGCGTAACAAGGTAAAGGTCCGCTCCGCGGGAAATGAGCCCGTAAAATTGCAAACCACCGCCATCGGGCATGTATTGCAGGAAGGCGACCAGTTAATACTGGGTGAATCGGCCCTGCTGGAGTTCAGCTATTCGGGCGAAGAAAACTAAATTTACCAAATGGCGAAGGTGTTTACCATCACGGAAGGCCTCGAAAATATGGGCGCTCTCAAAACGGGAGGGCAGGGCTCCGTTTACAAGGCAAGGCGCCACGGGCCCATCATTACGGCGGTAAAGCTCATGCCTACGCCCGTACACAGCGAAAATCCCAACGACAAGAATTATATCGATTTCCAGAACGAGGTGCAGAAGCTCAAGAAGGTGAACGAAGAGCCCAATCCAAACGTGGTCAAGATCGTCGGCTCAGGCATCACCGACACCGGCGGCTTTCCTTTCATCGAAATGGAATTTATCGAAGGCCCCGACCTGGAAGACCTGCTCCGCCCGCCCCGCGATCCCATCTTCACCATCAAGGAAGCCATCAAGGTGGCCGACCATCTTTCACACGCGCTGGCCCACTGCCACAAGGTGGACGTAAAGCATGGCGACATAAAAAGCAACAACGTAAAGCTGAACGTCCACACCGGTAATTACGTGCTGCTTGATTTCGGGCTGGCCCTTATGTCCGACGAGCAGCGGCGCACCAGCCTGCGGCAGGCAGGCGCCATGGAGTTCATGGCGCCCGAGCAGAACGACGAGCTGATGCTGTTCCAGACCGATGTGTACAGCTTTGGCATTATCCTGTACGAACTGCTGGCCGGTACCGTTCCCTTCCCGCTGACGGACAGGACCGAGAACGCCCGCAACCTGGTAAGGGCGGCACACATGGAAACCCCTCCGCCCGATCTGCTCGAGCTTCGCCGCAAGCACCTTCCCGCCTCGTGGTCGGATGAAAAGAAAGAACGCGAGATGCAGGTTCCCTATTGGCTCACTTCCCTTATTGCCAAATGCCTGGAGAAAAAGCCTGAAAACCGTTTCACCAACGGCATGGAGCTGCACGATTATATAGTGATGAACAGCACCCTGGCGGCCGCCCATGTTGAAGCCGGTGGCGCCAACCTTAGCGGTCTCCAATACGATAACGACCGCCTGCTTCGCGAAAAGCAGCAGATACAGGGACTGCTTACCCACTACCAGCAAACGGCCGGTTCGAAGGAGCAGGAGCTGATCTCGTTGCGCAACAGCCTTGAGCAAAAGGAAAAGGAACTGGCGGAACTGCGGAGAAAAGATTACGTTCCTTACCAGACACCCGCCGAGCGGAAGGGCGTATCGCCTACGCTGTTCATTTTCCTGCTGCTGTTTACTGTGGGATTGGCCGCTTTTGGCGCCTATGCCTGGTTCTTAAAGGACAAGGACCCGCAGGAAGAAACGACCGCTAAAACGCCAGCCGACGAGCAGGAGGTAACGGAGTCCACCAGCCAAAACGTCATCGGGCAGTATAAGGTGCTTTCCTCCCGCGCCTATTTCCACAACAAGCCCGATGGAAGCACCCGCCGCACCGCCTACATGGTTCCTTCCAACGAGGTGGTGAACGCATTCGACGAGGCCAACGGGTTTATCTATACCGAATTCACCAATAACAAGGGACAGACATCAAAAGGCTGGCTGAAAAAAGAAGACCTCATTACACTTGAGGAGTGGGAGCAAAAACAGGTGGTGCCCGATACGCCGGTTCGCCTCACCAAGATCCAGATAAACGAGCTGCTGCAACAGGCCAAAGGCTATATAGCCAACAACAACACTGCCGAAGCATTGGCCATTTACAAAACTCTTGCCGGGCAGGACGTGCCCGAAGCCATGTACCAGTACGGCAACCTGGCGCTTCAAAACCGCAACAACGAAATCGACTGCGCTGCTGCCCTCGACTATATGAGCCGTGCTTCTGCCGAAGGCAATACCGACGCCAAGCGAACCCTCGGCCTTCTCTACCTCTTCGGCGATAACCGCCAGGCCCTGCAAACTTTCAACTACGACCGTTGCACCTACGAAAAGAACGTGGTCCGCGGCACACAGCTCCTCATGGAAGCGGCCCTCGCCGGCGATTCTACTGCCTCGGAAATTTTGGAAGACTTCCGTAATAGTGGCGGGCAGTAGGTTTCTTGTTCCTGGTTTATTGTTTCTTGTTCTTTAGGTGCAGCATTTCCTTCTTTAGCAGAGCCTGCATAAGTGTGTGTTGTCCTCGTTTAACCACAAAGGCGCGGAGGTGCGCAGAGACATTTCACGCCAAGGCGCAAAGGAAAGGCAAAGAAGGAGTCGCTTGTACTACAATCTTCCCTTCTTGTTTCTCTTAGCGTTCCCACCCCTCCGAAGTTATTATCAGCCAAGAGCGCAAAGATTGGTCGCAAAGCTCCCAAACCTCTAATACCATTTATACATTTACTCTAGTCTAAACAACGTTTTGGTAATAGTGAAAAGCCGTGAGTTGTTTGATACTGTCGTTATTGATCAATTTTTTGATGGCCTTGCTCATTGCCTGTTGCAGTTCTTCAATGGTTT
>DASWNB010000203.1:0-2991 GCA_036399455.1 Flavisolibacter sp.
CATGGCGGCCAGTCCAATGAAGGAGCCGATCTCGATCATGTCCGGCAGCATATGGTGCTCTGTACCATGCAGCTTTTCCACACCGTTGATGATGAGCATGTTGCTGCCGATGCCGCTGATGTTGGCGCCCATGTGATTGAGCATCTTGCAAAGCTGCTGCACGTAAGGCTCGCAGGCTGCATTGTAGATGGTAGTTGTGCCCTCGGCCATTACGGCGGCCATGATGATGTTGGCCGTACCCGTCACCGATGGTTCATCCAGCAGGAGGTAGGCGCCTTTCAATCCCTGCGTGGTAAGATGAAAAAAGCCGTCGTCCGCGTGGTACACGAACTCTACGCCCAACTGCTCAAAGCTCAGGATATGGGTATCGAGCCTGCGGCGCCCTATCTTATCACCGCCCGGCTTTGGAATAAAGGCTTTTTTAAAGCGGGCCAGCATGGGGCCTGCCAGCATTACCGAGCCCCGGAGCCTGCCGCTTTTTGAGCGGAAGTCTTCCGTACGCAGGTAATTGAGGTCTACATCATCGGCCTGGAAGATGGCTGTATGGGCATCGGGGCGATCCACCTTTACGTTCATATCCTTCAGCAGGTCTATGAGGTTGTTTACATCCAGTATGTCCGGGATGTTGCTGATGGTCACTTTCTGGTTGGTAAGCAGCACTGCGCTGATAACCTGTAAAGCTTCGTTCTTGGCGCCCTGTGGGGTAATTTCTCCTTTCAGTCTTTTCCCGCCTGTTACTTGAAATGCGTTCATATATCGTGAGCCGGTTTCTGGTTTATAGTTTCTTGTTTCTGGTTCTTTAGGCGCAATCTTCCCGCTGGCTTCAACCGTAAAGCATACGCACTTGTCCCCCAGCAGGCGGGAAAGAAGCGCAAAGCTGAAGGCGGCCTATTCACGATTCACGATTGACGATTCACGGCTTAGAACTTCCGACTAAAAGCGGCCGTCCTTTATAAACGACCTGCTGTGGACCGTGGACTTCTCTGCAATTTACTTGCTAAATAAAAAAAGCTGACCGCGGGGATCAACTTTTCATTATTGTGGAGGGAAACGTGTTCCGCATCTTTAGAATCTCTTCTTGCCGAATTTATTGCCGCCGCCCATGCGCTTGTCGTTACGGTCATTCCGGTCATTACGGTCGTTCCGGTTGTTACCGTTGTTGTTGTTATTGTTACCGTTGTTGTTGCGCTGCTGGAACTTGTTGCGTGGCCTGCCGTAGCCACCGCGGTCGCGTTCCCTTACGTGCTCCTGTGCGGGACGGTAAGCCTTTACATAAGGTGTATTGGTGAACTCCAGTTGCCCCTGGGTGATGTTGGTCAGCTCGCTCTGGATGGCATCGTCATGTACGGTATCCTTGTGCCAGTTGTTATAGGCCAGCTTCATGTAATAGGCAATGGCATTGGCGAAGCCCTGGCGTTTTTCGGGGTTTTCCTCTTTCAACGCTTTGTCGATCACGATCTCCAGGTTCTTGCCCAGGTGCGAGAAGCGGGGATAGCGTTTGGGATAAGGAATAGGCTGGGGTTTAGCCTTATAGGTTTCCTTCTGGGGAATGGGATAGGGACTGTCCACATCCAGTTTGAAATCGCTTATATAAAAGAGATGATCCCAGAGCTTGTGCCTGAAATCTTCAACATTTTTCAAATGGGGGTTCAGGAAGCCCATCAGCTCAATCACTACATAGGCATTTTGCTGCCTGAGTTCCTTGTCCTCAATGGTCATCAGATGCTCCACCATCTTTTGTATATGGCGGCCGTACTCCCTCATGGTCAGGTAGTTTCTCGTTGTATTATAGTCCATTAAGGCAAATGTAACCGAAAAAAGATGATATGGTACATCCCCGGGCGGTTTTCACGGTTTTTTGGGGACCGATGACCGGCGAACGATAATCGATGACCGACTGCTGACTCAAGTTCGGTTACCGGTTGGCGGTCATCGGTCATCCAAAAGGAAAAACCCTGTCGGGGGACAGGGTTCCTTATGGGGTAAGGGTGAAGCCCGCGTCGGGTCTTCTTGTTTTGTTCGTCTACAGTTCTGTAGCCTTTCTGTGTTTAGTCCTAGCTAAAGTTTTCGTATTTCTTGGTTATCCTACTCTATGGTTTCGTGGTTCGGTTTAAAAAGAAAGGGGCCCCGAACCAAGGCCCCTTTTACAAGCCACCATCCTCTTCCACCTAAGAGGTCGTTTATAATGAGTTTGTGTTGTAAGGTTAAGGGTGAAGCACGCTTCGTGAAGAATATTTACAAACTTAGTACCAAAAGGTCTTTCCGTTTAAATTCCAGCCATTCCACATATTCAGCGGTGTTTTTGTTGAATATTCACAACACTCTGAAAATAAATGGGAAATTTTTCACCACATCCACACGCTACCGTGCCAAAGAACCTTTCTGGTATTTTTCATAGGTGCAACGGCCTTTGCTGTTGTTCACGATCATGTTCAATAGTATATCTGCAAATACTGTACAAAGACGGCAAGCCAGCCCGGTACATTCCCCATTTTTTCCCTGGACACCATTTTCTCTTAACCCCAAATGGCCTGATTTAACCTTTTCTCTACAGCGGGACAGAAGAGCGCTGTCCGGGCAGGCCGCCTAACGATTACCTTTGACAGCCAATGATTATAGCGGTAAATACAAGGCTCCTGCTGAAAGACGGCCTCGAAGGTTGCGGGTATTTTATCCGCGAGGTTTTCCGCATAATGGCAGACAAGTACCCCCAGCATCATTTTTATTTTCTCTTCGACCGGCCTTATGATCCATCCTTTGTTTTTGGGAAAAATATTACCCCGATTGTCATAACTCCCCCGGCCCGCCACCCCATCCTCTGGAAATACTGGTTCGATGTAAAGGTCCCTGCGGTGCTGAAAAAGATAAAAGCTGATGTATTCGTTTCGGCCGACGGCTTCTGCTCGCTGGCTACCCGCGTGCCGCAGTGCCTTGTAGTGCACGACTTGGGTTTCCTTCATTTTCCCGATGGCTATAAAAGAAGCCACCGCC
>DASWNB010000204.1:0-2364 GCA_036399455.1 Flavisolibacter sp.
TATCTCGATTTTCATGACCATGTCGCTGCTGTTCATCGGCGGCATAGGCTCCATCATCATAGCGCTCATCTTTTTTGACAAGCTCCAATTCCTGAGCGACCTGCTGAGCGCTTCGGCGGCGGGTATCATCGAGGAAGTGGCCAAGATACTGATCGTGATCTTTGTTATGGGCAAGTTCACCCGCTACAAATGGGTGCTGAACGGGCTTCTGTTCGGAGCCGCCGTAGGCACCGGCTTCGCGGCTTTCGAAAGCATGGGCTATGCCTTCAGGGGTAACAGCTTCAACGGTATCGTGGACAGCATCATGCTGCGCGGCATCCTGGCTCCCTTCTGCCACATCATCTGGACCGGCAACGCCGCCGCCGCCCTCTGGCTGGTAAAAGGCGACCGCAAGTTCAGTTGGAGCATGCTGGGCGACCCCAGGTTCATCCGCGTATTTCTTTCCAGCGTCATCCTGCACATGCTCTGGAACTCAAACTGGAGCCTGTTCCCCATTCCCGTTTTCCTCGATGCCAAGCTCCTGATCCTGGGCGTCATCGGCTGGATCATCACCCTCCGCCTCATCCAGCTCGGCCTCAAGCAGCTGAACGAGGCAAGGCATCAGGAGATAGAGCGGTTAAGAGCGAATTAGGAAGGCAGCAAGCTGTTAGCTTCAAGCTGCAGGCTTTTATTTCGTACGGCCTTCGGCCTTTGGCAGTTGTCTTTTAATCAGAAAATTTAGCTTAACCGCCAGGACGCTAAGACGCAAGAAAACATGGTTGCTTACAGGCCATCATTCCTCGCGTCTTTGCGTCCTGGCGGTTTAATTTAAAACTTGTACCAGAGAAGAGAGCCGATGGCCGGAGGCCGTACCTGAACAAAGCTTGCAGCCTCTCTCGCAACTCACAGCTAACCACCCGCAACTTATTTAACATTCTCCTGTTCCATTGCCACCGCAATTATTTTACTTTGCAACTCATGTGGTCTATTTGCAAAAAGGAACTGCGCCAGTTCTTCAGCAGCCTTACGGGTTATATTGCCATCATTGTTTTCCTGCTGGTCAATGGCCTGGTGCTGTTTGTGCTGCCGCAGAATAACATACTGGATTACGGTTATGCCACCCTGGATTATTTCTTTGGATTTGCTCCCTGGGTGCTGCTGTTCCTGGTATCGGCCATTACCATGCGCAGCTTTTCCGATGAATACAGGGGCGGCACCTACGAACTGCTCCGCACACGTCCGCTTACGGGATGGCAGATCGTGAGCGGTAAATTCCTGGGCAGCCTGGTCGTAGCCACTATTGCATTGCTTCCTACCATTGTGTACTATTTTACCGTCAACAGCCTGGCCGCTACAACGGGCATCGATTCAGGCGCTGCTACGGGCTCCTACCTGGGACTGCTTCTGCTTACTGCCGTGTTCACCTCTATTGGTGTTTGCGTCAGCAGCTTTACGTCCAACTCGGTGGTGGCCTTTATTATTACGCTCATCGCCTGCATCCTTTTTTACTTTGGATTCAATGCCATCAGCAGCCTTCCCGCTTTCAGCAACGGTGCGGATTATTATATAGAAATGTTCGGGATAGATTTTCACTACCAGCGCATGAGCCGCGGCGTGATCGACACACGCGATGTGATCTACTTCCTGAGCCTTGTATTTTTCTTTTTACTCGTCACCAGGCAAAACCTTCAAAAGCGTTAGATGAAAAAGAACAGGAAATTTATTTGGTGGGTGGGATTATTGGCAGGCCTGATCGGCATAAATGTGCTGGCTTCGCTGGTGCATGGCCGCCTTGACCTTACGGAAGAAAAAAGGTATTCGCTCAGCGCTCCTACGCGGCAGGTGTTTGCCGGGCTCCAGCAGCCCGTGACCATCGACGTATATGTAACGGGTGATGAGTTGCCTGCGGTGGTGCGCAAGTTCCAGGATGCGGTAGGTGATTTTTTGAGCGAAGCCCGCGAATACAGCGGCAACAGGATACAGTACCGGTTTATAAATCCCTACGAGAACCTGGCCGATACGTCGGCGGAAAGAATGATGGAAGATTCGCTCCAGTACGAGTACGGTCTTTATCCCGCCCTTATAGATGCTCCCGAGAAGGTGGGTGATAAGATGGAAATCGTAAAGCTCATCCACGGCGCCGTTATCCGCTACGGCGATGCATCGATGGGTATCGACTTCCTGCAAGGCGTAAAGAACCTGGGCACCGGCGAAGCCGAACGCGCCGCCTTGTACAACGAGGTGGAATCGAAGCTTGAATACAAGTTTGCCAGCGCCATACAGAAGATCACTACCACCGACAAGCCTGTCATCGCCTATGCACTGGGCCATGGCGAAGGCTGGGGCTACAACGTGGACGATGCCGTCCGCACCCTTCTGAACGAT
>DASWNB010000205.1:0-6427 GCA_036399455.1 Flavisolibacter sp.
CTGCGCCCTGCAATGCTTCCAGGACTTTCGCGAAAGCCGCTCCCCTGCTCTGGTACACTTCATAACCCGAAAGCAGCACCTGTCCGCCATCGTCGTACATCCTGAAGCCAAAGCCCTGCTCCACCTTTACGGTTGTTACCCTGAACTTTTTTTCCGCCAGCGAGGTTTGTATGGCAGCGGCGATGTCTTCGGGAAGATCGGTCCTTGAAGCATCGGGAAGAAGGCGGGCTATGATGCTGCCGCTGCCGTCCTTTACCAGAAGGTTCAGCTCTCCTTTCTCATCCCATGACCAAGATAGGTTTTCAGCTACGCGGAAGGAACGCTTGTCCTTTCTCCAGGTGTTCATTGCGTTCTCGGGATCGGCCAGGAGGGCGGTGCTGCGGAACACCAGGCCGGGGCCGAATTCCACCTGCCAGTGGCAGGCTTCCGCAATGAGATAAGTGTATTGCTCTTCGCTCCTTTCCCTGCGACAGAACGCCTCCACAAATTGCATGGCGCCCGTACGCACGGCTTCATCGCTAACCACCGGCGATGCAGCCAATACGGAGCCGTCCTGCTTCACCAGGTCGAAGCGGAAGGCGTCCCTGTCGTCGTGGGTTTTGAAGCTTTCAGAAGTAAATTCCTGCTCCGTTAATTCATTCAGCATGCCTTCGAGCGCTGCAAGCGGCGAAGGATAGGTATTGGCGCTCACCAGCACGCGGTCGCCGGTATCGTTGTTCAGGTGCCAGCGGTATTCATCGGGCCAGGGAGAAAGGCTGACGGTGAAAGGCGCTGCGTCCACCAGTTTGAACGGATCGCTCTTGGCCCATTTCAGGTCCAGCTTTACTTTGGCAGCTTCGCCCGTTGCGGCGGATTCCCAGTCATCGTCGTTGATCTTCCTAAGCAATCCTTTTGCTGCGGATATTGCTTTTGCCTGCGTGTCGAAAGCCTGCTTTGAAGTACGCACAACTTCTTTCCGCTCGTTTAACAGCAGCGGCTTGTATACCTGGCTGCTCACCAGTATATCGCCTTCAGTTGGTTCGCCGCGCAGCAGTTGACGCAGGTGCTCTCCTACCACGTTCGCATCACCGGGCTGACGGTGTTGCTGCGGGTAGGCTACAAGGTCGCCGCGGTATTCAACGGCAAGTGCATGTGTTTCGTGCAGGGGAACGGGGTTGACTTTATAGGAAGCTTCATCTTTCAGCGCGGTGATAAATGCGTCGAGGTCGGTGGCTGCTTCAGCAGGCGAATCAAAGAGCGAGCTGCTTTTGAAAAGTGTCTGCCCGCCCGAAGCAATGACCCAGTAGTGCTGCCCCGTATATTCGAACACTTCAAAATGACAAAGGCTCTGGCCGCAGCAGTCTTCCATTCCTGCCAAAGCCTTTACGCGCTGCTCGAAGCCGGACACGTTGTTATTGCCCCAGCCGTTCACGCGGTAGTCGTAAGCCTTGCCGCGGTTGCGGCCCAGTTTATCGTAGGAAGAAAGAAAAGCCGCCTTGCGGTCGAGGTCGCGTTGGGCCAGCTTGTCTTCCTGCAGTGTATCGAAAGAAAGAAGTGCGAAGTCGGTAAACGATTCCGAGAAGCGGGCCAGCAGGTGATCGAGAAAAGCTTTTCTCCGCTCCCCATAAAGCTGTCCGTCTTCCGCCATCTGTTGCAGGTAAACCGAATAACCCGCCATCCCTAATTCGATGTCGAAGGACGACCGTGTGGAATTGCTTTTTGTATAGCGGCGGTAATTCTCGTCAAAGGCGCCGATGTAGGAAACGTTCTCCGCTGCCAGCCTTGCCGACTTTTCATCGGGATAATAGGTTTTGCTGAGCAGCGCCACGCGGTCCGAAGTGGTGAAGATGTAGAAGAACCAGCAGTCCTTACCCGTTTGCAAAGTGTAGATGGTGTGGCTCCTGTTCTGCAGGTCTTCCATCAGCGTGTACATCGCTGCGTCGCGGTCTGCGGCGGTAACGAATTCAACCCGCTGGAAATTGCTTTCAATATCCGCCGTCTTCAGCTCATCCTGCGCCAGCAGGTCTTCAATAATGCTTTTTTCCACCGGCACGGCATGTATCTCTCCCTGGCCGGTGCTGCCGCCAAACCTGAGCAGCTTGTCGAAATCAGGGACCTGCTGCGGCAGGGCAGTGAAGTAGGTGGACCCATCCTGCCGGTTCTTCAATGAAAACAGTTCGCGGAGGCTGCCCAACTGCGCCAGGTAGTTGGCCAGCAGTTGGTCGAAGAAAAGCAGGAAGCCTTTGAGCTGGAGCGCCTGCGCTTTTCTTTTCGGTGATGCGGTATCGGGTATGCCGCCTTCGCTCACGCCGTAAACAAGAGGCAGCTCGTGTTGTATGGAATCATGGATCCCCAGGTCCGAATGATAAATGCCCCTGGGTACGGCAAGGTCCAGCGCAGGCAATTGCTTTGTGTGAAGGATCTTGCCGGAGAGCGAATAGTTAAGGGCGAAGTAGTCTTTGTATTTTTTCTCGTTCACGCTTACCGGCATGTCGTTGCGGGTAAAGCGGAAGCCGGAGCAGTCCAGCGAAAATTCAGATGTATGGTTAGGGGCGAGATTGTATTCCCATTTTGTTTCGGAGGCCGCACCTGTTTCGCAGTTACGGAGGGTGAGCTTTTTAACCGTACGGATGCCGGGGATGGAGAACAGCGCATTGTAAACATCCGATATATGGATCTCCTTCCGCAGCGTGATGCCTTCCAGTTCTTCCGTATCGATAAAGCCGTGGCTTTCGGGAAGGAAGGGACGCCCTGCAAATACTTCGTCGATAGGCTTGCCTTTTTCCAGCATCTGCGAAAGCGTGTAATATTTTGGATCAGGTGAGAAGAATCCCTTCAGGGTTTCAATCACCTTTACATAGGTCTTTTCCGCATCGGCAGTTGCTTCAAGCTCGATGTCCGCACACACGCCGATCTTTTCCTTGCACAGCACCGTAATGGAAACAAAGTCTTCACAAAGATTGCGGTGGGCCATCAGCACTTCCCTTACTCTCTCCACCACGCCGTCTACATATTCTTTTTCCTTTTTGCTCCAGGAGCCTTCGGGTTTGTGGGGACCTTTGTAGAGTTCCAGGTAAACCCTGTACAAGCCATTAAGCGAGTTTTTGCATCTTGCCTGCGCGGCAAGCGGGGTTGCAGTATCCGTGGTACCGGGAGTGGCGGTCTGCGTGCATTCCAGCCATTCGTCGCTTACTTCCAGCCAGGCGTTCTTTACTTCCTTTATGTCCATCAGCAGCTTGCGGAAGTCGCTTATGGTAACGGGATTGCAGGTAAGTATCTGTGCGGGGGTGAAGAAGTTGTCTTCCTCGCCGGGCGATGAAGGGTCCTGGCTGAACAGGTCGATGGCCGGCAGGCGGGTGCGGTAGCCCAGGTCGATGAGGGCATAGCAAAGCAATTCCAGAAGGGTGATGCCGGGGTCGTGAACGTTGTGGTCGGTCCATATCCTGCCGGAGAGTTGCGCCACGTAATTAATGCCTTCGGCCCGCAGCGCGGCAAAATCCAATCCCTCGAAATCGGGATCGTTCTTCAGAATTGACCTGGTATGTGCGCTAAAGTCTGGCATGTTACATCATCAGTGTTTTTAACCTATAGGTTCTACAGGTATAGGGTTATCTGTTGCGGGCGGCCTGCATTCCAGCGTGGTTACCGGGAACTGCCTGCTGCACCGGTCCGGCACGTCGTCCCACTGGTCGCAGTCGAACTCGGGAATGCACACATCTATCTCTCCCGCCACCAGTATGGATCGGGGCGTCAGCGGGCACACTTCGTATTGCGATTCTACCTTGTCCGGCGTGCAGCCTTCTTCAAACATCATCTTCAGGTCTATGATATAATCCACGTAATCTCTTCCTTCGATAAAACGCACCACGTCCGAACGGTTCACGCACTGGCCGAAGTCCAGCTTCTCGAATTCTCCTACGGCCCAGGGAGCCAGGAAGAGGCGCAGGTCTTCGGCGAGCTTGTTCCTGTAAAACACCCTGTCCTTTCCTTTGTGCAAGGCCACCCTGATGCAGATGTCGATCTTTTCGTAACGCGGGTTCACCACCTTGATGCGTGCAAATGGCGATGTGCGCTTTTTCAGCGAAGCCGCAATTTTCTCCAGCAGGCTTAAGGGCGCCTTTGGCTCGAAGGATTGTCCGGATTTAAGTTTGTTCAGGTCGGGGATCACGGCCACCATTACATAGCCGGGAGCCACGTTCACGTCGGTGCGGTATAAAGTGGCCTTGGCCCAGAAGCTGTGGTTGATGCACTTTACCTTGTATATCTCAGGGAAGGCGTCGAGCACCAGCCTTTCATAATCGAATTTTTGAATGCCGCGGCCCTTGTGCCGCAGCCATTCGCTTACGCGGATATAATAATTCCCTTCGGCTTCGGGCACCTTGCCGCCAAAGGATTCGTAAGGCTGCGCTACTTTCTTTACGTTGGCATTGGCCTCCTGGAGCTTCGACAGCTTGCCTGCTTTCAGCGGTGCGGACAGGCGCATCTGGTCGTGCGCCGCTGTATTCACGAAAGTGGCCCGTACGGCCTGCGTGTGAATGCCCAGCGTTTCACTGACTGCAATTACGTTGCGGGGAGCAGAGGCTTTTATCCAATGCAGGCTGTTGGGCAGCAGCGTGTTGTCCGTATTGATGTCGGCCGGAATGGAAATCTTTACTATGCCCGATGTAGTGAGCCTGTTGGTAGCGTCTTCAATTACTTCAAAGCCGCTGCGCAGGGGCTTCCACTGGTTGTTGGAAAGGTAGTGCCAGACCACTTCGGCCGCGTCGGACTCGGAGTTGGCCGTGGCTTCCGCCAACTGGAAGAGGAAGTTCACGTTGGAGCCGGGCACCAACTGCTTCAGTCCTATGAACAAAGTGCCCTGGTCGCAGTGCGTGGGGAAGAGCGCAGGCTTGAGCGTGATCTCTTCTTCCTTGTGCGTGTTCTCGAAAGGATAGAGATGCACCAGCTCGATGTCGGAAATGTCCGCTTCGGCGGTATAATCCAGTGAAAGGTCTTTGGCCAGGGGAGTGTAGGCTTCTTTAGGCAACCCGTTCTCCAGGGCCTCATCTACTTTCAGCAGTTTTTTTATTTCCGCGATCTCCGTCTTCAGCGCGTTCAACAGGTCCTGCAGGCCAACTATGCCCTGGGTTATGATGTTGTTTATATCGGTAACGTCTGTATTGATGCCTGTGACCTCGCCGAGGATCTCCGCGATGCGGTTGTTGATCTGGGGAATGAAGCCAATGGCGGTGTTCAGCGAGGCCAATGCACCGAGAACATCGGGACTACCGCCCTGGAGCAGGGTTTTGGCAGTATTGAGGGCCCCATTCAGGCTAGCTACAAGGCCGGACAGGTTGCCCGGGTTGAGCGTCAGCTTGCCCGTTAGGGTACTGATGTGCCCTTGCAGTGAAGTGATCTCGTTCTTAATGGCATCCACGCGGTTTTGTATCGCTGTGATCAGGCTATCTACTGTTCCAAGGCGGATGATGGCGGCGTTGAGCGAAACAGGATCCACCAGGTCCGAGAGTGCCATCATGTGGCGGGCCAGCACAAAGGGATAACGGTCGTGCTGGAAGCCAACGCCCTTAAGAGTAAGCTTCAGGAAGCCGTAGGTTGAGTTAACGTCGAGCGGCGGCAGTTCGGCAGTGTCCACGGGCAGGGGCATGTAAGCGCTGCCGGCGAAACTGGCGCGTGCATAGTGATACACGTTCTGGAAAACTGCCGGTGCGGGATGGGTGCAGAAAGGAGCCCTTCCCTCGGAAGGCTCGGCAAAGAGGTTTTTTGTGCCGTTGTTCAGCCATCCGCCTTTTTCCAGCAGGGCCGCCTTCAGCTTGAAGCTGTCATTGGTGATCTGGCTGGAGCCGTCCTCGAAGTTCTCGTAGAAGTAGTGCTTATAATGATCGGAAAAATCCACGGGGCGGTCTTTCCATTCGGTGTTGATGTATATGTCTTTCCAGTTCTTGCTGAATATTTCCTTGCTTCCGATATAAAACGAAGAATCTACCTTAGGCCTTACGCCAAAAACAGCCATCGGCGAGTTCACGTTCAGCAGGTTCTCATCACTCCGCACCAGCAGGTTCTTCACACCACATACTTCCACTTTTATCACTGCATCTTCAACGTGCAGGTCTCTCAGCAACTGGTACAGCGAAATATACTGGTAGTCCTCCGAGGGGCAGTTTTCGAAGCAGCATTCGGGCTGCTTGTTACCGGGTTTCCGCGGTATTTTAATTTCCTGGTTGATCTCTATCCTTACCACGGGCAGCTTTGTTTCCAGGTCTTCCTTCAGCTTTTCCTTGTCAAAGTAGGTCACGGCTTTTTTATCCGCCTCCAGTATGGTTTTGATCACGAAGGGGAAAGAGGGGCCGGCGGGCAGTGGCTGAATGACAAGCGAGGAGGGTTCGATCCATGCGTCCTTGCCGCTGAAGTACACGCTGACGGCTCTCTGGGGCAGGAAGATATCGCCAAG
>DASWNB010000206.1:0-4052 GCA_036399455.1 Flavisolibacter sp.
CTGCCATAGGATTTAATGGGGCCAGGTTCAATCAATAATTATATAAGCAGCTGAAAATCAGATGATTTAGTCGGTCCATCCTGCTCCTTCCAGCGGCGCAAATATAGGTAAATATCAGGATTTTCCTGCTAAAAAACTTAGCTTTGGCTCGTGGTACGGCAGAGGCAGGCTGTTTGGGGCTTTTTGTGTACGATCAATTGGGGAAAACGGTGGCAGGCGTGGCTGGCAATCTGGCACAAATCATTGTATATCAGTATAAAACATTGATTTCCAGCGAAACCTTCCATGTGTTAAGAAATTTTAGTGTTTCCGGTGCACCGCCGGTTTTCCTGCCTTGGCTAAATACCCTAATTTTGGCCCGTGAGGCACAATTTTCGCCTCCATATACCAGAACTTGCTTCTCTACTACCCCACTAAATTCTAGTTCTATAGGTTACTAACCCAGTGACATTCATGAACCACCAAAAAGGAGGAAAGAGTTATGTATTCGTATGGATTGCTGGAACCCGGATGTTATTACCTGGTACAGGAACAAGTTGATTCAACCATTGATCTGATCAAAGTAACAGTGGAAAGCGACCACTGCATGTATATATTCAAATACGGTGATGAAACGGTCACCGAATGGAAGCGCAAGAGCGACAAGCTCCACGACATCATCGAATGCCTGAGCGACGAGATGGTTGAAGCGTGGGAGAAACATTACAACAATAACGAGGAGTCGTATTACGAGGAAGACGAGGAGTGAGTTGTTTGAGGTTTGAAGTTTAAGGTTTGAGGTTCGTTAGGGGTAATATTCCCTCTTTCTTAGTGCAGCCCCCGTGGCTCTGTGCCTTCGTGGTTAACCACGAAGATTCAAGGATGCGGAGAGTTCACGAGAGTGGAGTGATGCACCTAACGAACCTCAAACCTCAAACTACTTAATCCTGGCTCGCCTCAGTTCCAGCAGATTCAGTGCATTCGGTTCGAAGCCTTCTACCCATGGCTGTACCAGACGCACCACTACATCGTAAAATAGGGGCACAACGGGGGCATCACGGATCATGATCTGGTCCGCTTCGCGGTAAAGGCGGTAGCGGAGCGAGTCGTTGGTTTCGGCGAGCGCCTTTTCAAATGCCGCATCGAATGCGGGATTGTTGTAGCGTGGATAGTTCGGGGGAGCAGGATTTTTCGAGTAGAATACCGACAGATAGTTTTCCGCATCTGGATAGTCCGCTATCCAACTGCCGCGGAAGAACAGGGCACGCGAGCTGGAGGTCATCTCCAGGAGCAGTGATTTCTGCACTACCTCCACGTTCACCCGGAAGCCTATGTCTTCCAGTTGCTTGGCAATGAACTCCGCTATGTCTGAGTAAATGGATATGGTAAGCAGCCGTATCTGCGGAAGATCGCCGCCGCGGAATCCCGCTTCAGCCAAAAGCTTTCGTGCTTTTGCAGGATCGTAGGTATAGCCTTTCACCTGCGTAGAGTCGAAAGAAGGAAGTCCCACCGGGACAAAACCGGAGTGTGCAGGTATGCCCAGCGAGTTGCGGAGGTAAAGGATCATCTTTTTGCGGTCGAAGCCGTAGTTGATGGCCTGGCGTACCTGGCGCATCCGCGTAGGCGAGTTTTTTACCAGGTCGTTGGTGGAGTCGATCAGGAGGCCCAGGTATTCGATGTTCAGGTAAGGATGCGTGCTCAGTCTCAGCTTGCCTTCCCACTCTTTGCGCAGGCCGCCTTTCTTGGTCAGCACTTCATCCTTGAAAGATGCGTCTATGTCGTTGGTGAATTCCAGCTTGCCCTGGCGCAGCAGCAGGAACTCGGTAGCCTTGCTTTCGTAGAAGCTCACCTTCACGCCATCCAGGTAAGGCAGCCGCCGGCCGCTGCTGTCCATTTCAAAATAAACGGGATTCTTCTTCATGATCAGCGCCTGCCCTTCTTCCCAGTCCACGAAACGAAAAGGTCCCGTACCTACGGGATGCCTGCGGAAATCGGAGCCGTATTTCTCCACCGCTTCGCGTGGCACTATCGAGCAATACTGCATGGATAGAATACCCAGGATAGGATGATAAGGACGCGTCAGCTTCAGCCGGAAGGTGGTATCGTTAATGGCGGTGAACCCTTGCAGGCTGTCCACTTTCTTATTGAATATCCATGAGCCGGGGCTGGCGGTTTCCTTGTTTACGATCCTGTTAAAGCTGTAGGCCACATCCTGCGCCGTGAGCTTCCGTCCTTTCCCACCGGGAAAGCAGGGATCGTCGTGAAAGAATACATTGTTCCGCAGGAAAAAAGTATAAGTGGTCCTGTCCTCCGAAACTTCCCACCGTGTAGCCAGCGAAGGAACGATCTGGAGCGATTGGTCTACCTCTACCAGCGTGTTGTACAATTGGTGCACCGCCCACATGACGGACTGGTTCTTGGCAAAGGCGGGGTCGAGGGAGGCGATGCCCGAGAACTCGTTATAGCGGAAAATATTCTCCCCTTCCTTCTCCTGCCGGTAGCAGGAGGAAAGAAAAACCAGGGCGGCGCAACAAAAAGCCAAATATTTATGCAAGCGGAACATGATTTCGGCGTAACCCGTCTAAATTAGCGAAGTATTTGTTTTCAAAACGCAAAGACACACCATGCACAAACGATTCTTTCTCCATCTTTCCCTTCTCCTGCTGCTGGCCTCCGCCTGCCAGGCGCAGCCTTTAAGCCAGAAAAGATCTTTTACACGGCAGGACACCCTCAGGGGTACCATCACGCCGGAGCGTGCCTGGTGGGATGTGCTGCATTACGATATATCCGTCACTCCCGATTATAACAGCCGTACCATTAAAGGCATCGCCGCCATCCGTTTCAAAACGCTGGCCGATGGAAAGCGGATGCAGATCGACCTCCAGGAGCCGATGCAGATCGACAGCATCGTAAGCCTGGGCACTCCGGTAAGCCGCTCGTGGAGGGAAAAGAATGTGTACTGGGTGGAATTCAGCCAAAGCATAGCCAAGGGCAGCAACCGGGATATAGTATTTTACTTCAGCGGCAAGCCCCGCGCCGCCAAAAACGCGCCGTGGGACGGGGGCTGGATATGGAAGACGGATGCGCAGGGCCGCCCCTGGATGAGCGTGGCCTGCCAGGGCCTTGGAGCTTCCGTATGGTTTCCCTGCAAGGACCACCAGAGCGATGAACCCGACAACGGCGCCACCCTTACCGTAAACATCATCGACACGCTCGTAGCCGTGGCCAACGGAAAACTCAAAAGCAAGGTCTCCGCCGCCAACGGCATGGCCTCCTACACCTGGGAAGTGACCAATCCCATCAACAACTACAACATCATTCCCTACATAGGCAAATACGTAAACTTCACCGAAACCTTCACGGGTGAAAAAGGAAAGCTCAATTGCAGTTACTGGGTGCTGGACTATAACCTCGATAAAGCCCGCAAGCAATTCAAGCAGGTTCCCATGACCCTCAAGGCTTTTGAATACTGGTTTGGCCCTTATCCGTTTTATGAAGATGACTTCAAGCTGGTGGAAGCGCCGCACCTGGGCATGGAGCACCAGAGTGCCGTGGCCTACGGCAACAAATACCAGAACGGCTACATGGGCAGGGACCTGTCCGGCACCGGCGTAGGCCTCAAATGGGATTTCATCATCGTGCACGAAACCGGCCATGAATGGTTCGGCAACAACATCACCACCAAAGACGTAGCCGATATGTGGGTGCACGAAGGATTCACATCCTATTCCGAAACCCTGTTCTCCGAGTTCCACTTCGGCAAGGATTCCGCCAACGCCTATGTGCAGGGCCTCCGCAGGAACATCGACAACGACATACCCATCATCGGCCACTACGGCGTGAACCAGGAAGGCAGCGGCGACATGTATTACAAGGGCTCCAACATGCTGCACACCATCCGCCAGATAGTGAACGACGATGCCAAATTCCGCAACATCATCCGGGGACTGAACAAGGACTTCTACCACCAGACCGTCACCACCAGGCAGGTGGAAGACTATATATCCAAGCAAAGCGGCAAGAACCTCTCAAAGGTCTTCGACCAGTACCTCCGCACCACAGATATTCCCGTC
>DASWNB010000207.1:0-6772 GCA_036399455.1 Flavisolibacter sp.
CCATTTTGTAGTAAATGACGTTATCCTTAACCGGCTCGGTAAAGCTGGGCCATCCCGTTCCGGAGTCAAATTTGAGAGTGGAATCAAAAAGAGGGGTTTCGCAGCAGATGCAGGCATAAACACCTGGGCTGTGCGATTCGCAGTGTTCGCCGCTGAAGGGCGCTTCAGTGCCATGCTGCCTTGTTACACGAAATTGCTCAGGCGTAAGCAGGCTTTTCCATTCGTCATTCGTTTTCCTCACCTGCCTGTCAGGGGCAGGGCTTTTCTTCGTATAGTCCAGTACATCACTCCAGTTCATGGAAGCATTGCCTCCAAAAGCCTGCCAAAGGCAGTTGAGCGATAACCGGTTACCGATGAACGGGGGAAACTGAGGTTGTAAGCCGTAAGTCCTAAGCTATAAGTCTTAAGCCGGAAGCCTTAGCGCATCCATAGCGTGCTGGTGTCTTCGTGGTTATCAACGGCAAGCGCACAGGCCGTAAGGAAACCATCGGTTGGCGGTGGTCTCTTATCGGTTATCTCTTCTTAATAAAAGTAATGCTGAAAGATGTACGAAATCAAGGTTGAAATCTCCAGGCCAATATCCCGAACGAACTACGATTTCCAGATAGAAGCGAAGGCGTTGTTGGAAGGTCTTTCATAAACATTGTTAGAAAGCGCGCCGGCTTTTGCGGAACGCACCAGCACCGGTCCCTTGACGGTTATCCTTCTCCTCTTTTTTCCGCTGTTGTTGTTGTTTTCACACATTTCCATAAACTGCTTTTTTCTATTCGGTTAAAAAATGATGCCAAATTTTTTGGCGCAGCCGCCCGCTCCGGTTTTCTTTTCCGTGACTTGACATCATTTGTTAACTTGAAGCATTCTTCAATACAATCATTTTATGCTTCATTCCACTCGAAACCGCATCGTTCTTGCCGCCCTCCTGTTTGCGTCCGCCGCATCCGCACAGGGCAGCGACCCCAAACCGTATTTCTGGGATCCCGCCATTTCACCCGATGGAAAGGAGATCGCCTTTATTTCCGGAGGTGATATCTGGACCGTTCCTTCCACAGGCGGCGAAGCCCGGATACTCGTTTCCAATCCGGCTACCGAATCACGTCCGCTCTATTCACCTGATGGCAAGTCCATCGCCTTTCATTCCACCCGCTCCGGCAACGGTGATATCTACGTGCTGAACATGGCTTCCGGTGAGCTTTCCCGCCTTACTTACGACGATGGCAACGACGAGCTGAGTGCCTGGTCGCGTGACGGGCAGTATGTTTATTTCTCCTCCGTCAGCCGCGATATAGCAGGCATGAGGGATGTGTTCCGCGTAAGAACTACCGGCGGCACGCCCATGCCCGTAACCGACAACCGCTATGTAAACGAATTTTTTGCAGCGCCTTCTCCCGATGGTAAAACGCTGGCCTTTGCTGCACGCGGCTTTGGCTCACACCAGTGGTGGCGTAAAGGCCACAGCCATCTTGATGAGTCGGAGATCTGGCTGATGCGTGAGAACGGCAGCTATGAGATGATAGCCCAAAGAGGTGCCAGGCAGTTGTGGCCCATGTGGAGCAACGATGGAAAAACGCTTTATTATGTTTCAGACAGGAACGGCGAACAGAACCTGTGGATGCACCCGCTGAACGGAACGGCCAAACCCGTCACCACCTTCAAAAGCGGAAGGGTGCTCTGGCCTTCGATGTCCGCCAACGGCAACAGCATCGTGTTTGAGCGCGACTTCGGCGTCTGGCATTATGATATGGGCAGCGGCAATGTCCGCCAGGTCCCCATCACGCTGCGCGGCGTAGCGGCTTCTCCATCCATAGAGCGTGTGCGTCTTACCGCAGGCTTTAGCGGCCTGGCGCTTTCTCCCGATGGTAAAAAGATCGCCTTCATCTCACGCGGCGAAGTGTTTGTTGCTCCCGCAAAGGAAGGCGGCGAAGCCGTACGCATCACCACTACCGTGGCCCGCGAAGCGCAGCCGGTGTGGCTGCCCAACAGCAGGTCGCTCCTGTATGTTTCGGAAAGAAACGGTACGTCCAACATCTACCAATATGATTTTGTCACCAGCAAGGAAACAAGGCTCACCAGCGGCTCCGATGACGATGGAGGCCTTTCGCTTTCCCGCGATGGAAAGCAGGTAGCCTTCGTCAGAGGTATAAAGGATCTGATGGTGCTGGACCTCGCCACCAAACGCGAGAGCCTCATCACCCGCGGCTATTTCTCCCGTCCTCCCTTTCCAAGCGCGGGCATAAGCTGGTCGCCGGACGGAAAGTGGCTGGCGCTTGGCGGCTACGGCATTAAATCGCTCCGCAACGTGTACATCGTCAGCTCGAAAGGCGGCGAAGCACGTCCTGCTTCCTTCCTGGCCAATACGTTTGGCGGCAGCGTGCTGTGGACGAAAGACGGCAAGGGCATCCTGTTCACCACCGGGCAGCGCACCGAGAACAGCAACGTGGCCCGCATCGACCTGGTACCCCGCCAGCCCCGCTTCCGCGAAGACCAGTTCCGCGACCTTTTCGTGGATCCCACCACTCCCGCCACCACACCTGCTACCCGCCCGCCCGCACAAAAAACGGAAGGCGTAATCGACTCCATGAGCCGCGACGTAACCAAGCCGAAAACAGAAGACATTGTTTGGGAAGGGATCCGCAACCGTCTCAGCCTGCTGCCGCTGGGAGTTGACGTGAACGATATAGAGATCAGTCCCGACGGCAATACGCTACTGGTCAGCGCCAACATCAGCGGGCAGACCAATCTTTATACCTACACGCTTGACGAGCTTTCACGCGAGCCTGCCACGCTCAAGCAAATAACTTTTACACCCAACTTCAAGTCGGAAATGCAGTTTTCTTCTGATGGAAAAGAGGTTTATTATATCGAAAGCGGCCGCATACAATCGGTAACGGTGGATGCCCGCACGACAAGACCCGTTTCCGTTACGGCTGAAATGGATATAGATTTCAACGGTGAAAAAGCAGAGCTGTTCAACCAGGCCTGGGAACTGCAGAACAAGGGATTTTATGACGAGAACTTTCACGGCGTGAACTGGGCCTCCATCAAAAAGACTTACCAGCCGCTGGCATCCGGCGCTCAAACCGGCGATGAGCTGCGCAGGATACTCAACCTGATGGTGGGTGAGCTGAACGCCTCGCATTCGGGCGTATCGGGCCCCACGCCTCCCAGTTTCAACACGGGCCGCACCGGTCTTCGCTTCGACAGGGAAACCTATGAAAAGGATGGAAGGCTGAAGATAACGGAAGTGGCCAGCCTCAGCCCCGCCGATCTTTCAGGAAGCATACGGCCCGGCGATTACCTGCTGTCGGTTGACGGAGTAACCATTACAAAAGAAACGAACCTGGACAAGCTGCTGGAAAACAAAACCGGCAGGCGCGTAGTGCTGAGCATAGGCTCCGGCAGCGGCGCAGCCCGTGAAGTGGTGATCAAGCCTGTGAACCTTCTCACTGAAAAAGACCTGCTTTACCGCCAGTGGGTGCAGCAGAACCGCGAATATGTGTCGCGCATCAGCGGCGGACGCCTGGGCTATGTGCACATGTTCGACATGGGCCAGGGCTCGCTGGACCAGCTTTACCTGGATATGGACATGGAGAACCATTCACGCGAAGGCGTGGTGGTGGATGTACGCAACAACAATGGCGGCTTCGTAAATGCCTATGCGCTGGACGTTCTTTCGCGCAGGGGCTACATGACCATGACCGTGAGGGGCCTCCCTCCCGCTCCTGCCCGTGTGCAACTGGGCCAACGCTCTCTGGATGCGCCCACCATCCTGGTCACCAACCAGCACTCCCTTTCCGATGCGGAGGATTTTTCTGAAGGCTACCGCACGCTGGGACTGGGCAAGATCGTTGGCGAGCCTACGGCAGGATGGATCATTTACACTTCCAACATTCCCCTCATGGACGGCACTACAGTGCGCCTGCCTTTTATTAAAATAACGGACAACAAAGGCAAGAACATGGAGCTTGAGCCCCGTCCCGTGGACATCCCCGTGACCAATCCG
Organism: Flavisolibacter sp.; assembly: GCA_036399455.1. Taxonomy (GTDB): domain Bacteria; phylum Bacteroidota; class Bacteroidia; order Chitinophagales; family Chitinophagaceae; genus Flavisolibacter. The sequence continues at coordinate 4,001 of DASWNB010000207.1, forward strand.
GTGGGTGAAAAAGGAAAGGACACGCAACTGGATGTTGCAGTGAGGGAGTTGTTGAAGCAAATAGGGAAAAAATAGAGGGTTTCTGGTTTCTTGTCTCTTGTCTCTGGTTCCTGGTTCTTTAGGTGGCACCCCCCGCGTACTTTGTGTCATTGTGGTTAACCACGAAGACATAAAGTACGGAGGCTGCACTAAGGATGGAAATGATACGCTAAAGAACCAGGAACCAGAGACAAGAAACCAGAAACATTATGAAAACGACCCATCCTTATACAAAAGAAGCTGCGTTTCAACACGATCTCCGTCTATATTGATGATCCGGTAACCAAAGGGGCCGTTATAGAGCTGGAGAGTGTCTGAATCTTTCCTGATCTGCACGGAAGCGGCGGGGGTGATGAACTGGCGGATATGGCCGTCGGTGGTTTCATCGTCTATATGGTAGTGGCCGCAGAAAATGGTGATGGGTTGAGGGAAGTCCTGCAGCAGGGTGCGAAGGCTGCCGCGGTTGCGGAGCGGGTATAGCTTGTCGATGCCGGTGTTTACGGGCAGTACGGGATGGTGCAGGAAGAGGAGCAGGCTGCGGTCTGTTTGCAATTCGCCTTCCAGCCACTGAAGCTGTGCCTGGCTTAGCTGTTCCGAAGACGAGTCCAGGAAAATATACCTGAATGCCCCTTCTTCAAAGGAATAATACAGCTCGCTCCTCCCCTCCCGGGTATATTTTGTAAAATACTTTGTCACATCACTGAAAGCGTCGTGGTTCCCCAGGGTGACATGCAGGGTGAAATCCTTCAATAACTCAAAAAACTCCCTTGCTGTTGTTTCGCCCATATCGCCACCGATGATGACTTCAGAAATATTTCTTTCCCTTACATCTTCCAGTATCAGCCCCAGGTTTCGACGGGCATCCACCCCAAAGTCCTTTGGAAATTGTTCATCCATGTGAACGTCCGTTATGTAGGCGATGCGTTTCATGGGGGCAAAGTTACAAGTGGATAACCGATAACCGACCACCGATGACCGTAGGAAGCTTCGAGCTTTTGGTTGCGAGCTGCAAGTAGAGGCCTCCTTCGCTCATCGGTGGCCGGTTATCGGTCATCGGTGGTCGGTTATCGGTCATCGTGGTCGGTTATCGGTCGTCGGTCATCGGGTCACGCATTTTTTCATCCTCCCCATCGTACTAATACTGTTTGTTCCGGCAGGAGTATATATTACTTTTCTGCAATAAACGCCTCTGTTTCTAATCACACACCCTAAAAAAACGAACATGAAAAGAATTCTACTCTTTAGCATGGCATTATGGGCTCTTGCATTCAACGTTTCGGGACAGGAAAGAAATTTCTGGACCGGCGTCAGCGAATCAAGGCTCAGCAGGGATGCCTTCAGCGATCGCTTCAGGCCTTCGGCCTACCTGCTTTTCCACCTCGATGAAGCTGCATTCACGGCGGAGCTGCGCAATGCGCCGTCGGAAAGAAACGTATCCTCATCGGCTTCCTCCTTTATCCTTACCGTGCCCAATGCCAAAGGAGAACCGGAAAGGTTCCGCGTGGTGGAAGCGCCCGTCATGCACCCCGACCTGGCGGCACGCTATCCGGGCATCAACTCTTACGCGGGCAAGGGCATAGATAACCCTTCATCCACCATCCGGTTCGACGTTTCGCCGGAAGGCTTTCACGGCATGATCCTTTCGGCGGACAGGCCAACAATCTATATAGACCCGGTGGACAGGAAGGAGCAGTTCTACATTGTGTTTGCCCGTACGGATGCGGCAAACTACCGCACACCATTTCAGTGCCTGACCGATCAAGCGGCAAAGGTGCAAAGGGAAGTGAAAGGCATGGAAGATCCCGAAGCCTTGCGCAATGCAGATGATGCGCGGCTGAGAACCTACCGCCTGGCGCTGGCCTCTACCGGTGAATACTCCACCTTTTTCCTCGACGGAACCGAAACCTCGGATGTGCAGCGCAGAACAAAGGTGCTGGCTGGCATGAGCACGGCCATGACCCGCACCAACGGCATCTATGAAAGAGACTTCGGCATCCGCATGGTGCTTGTCTCCAACAACGACGCCATTATCTACCTGAATGGCTCCACCGATCCCTGGGGTTCTGAAATGAATACTACAACACAAACCACCATCGACAACGTGATCGGCAATGCCAATTACGACATCGGGCACCTGGTACACCGTGGCGCCAACAACGGCGATGCAGGATGTATCGGCTGCGTGTGTACTGCCGGGCAGAAAGGCAGCGGCTTTACCTCGCACACCACGCCCCAGGGCGATCCTTTTGTAGTGGATTACCTGACGCATGAAATGGGCCACCAGTTTGGCGCCAACCATACGTTTGCCCATCGCTTTGAAGGCACCATTGCACAGTGCGAGCCGGGCAGCGGCTCCACTATTATGGGCTACGCAGGCATTACCGGCTCCACCACCGACGTGCAGCCCCACAGCGATGATTATTTCCATGCCCGCAGCATCGAGCAGATCACGAATTACATAAAGACTGCAAGCTGCGGCCTGGTAACGCAGACCGGCAACAATACACCAACGGCCAATGCAGGGACGGATTTCACCATTCCCCGTTCCACGCCTTTCACGCTCAGTGGCTCCGGAACAGATGCCGATGGCGGCGATGTGCTTACCTATTGCTGGGAGCAGATAGATGCCCGCACGTCCTCCTCTCCCACTACGCCCAATGCCACGGCAACGGCCGGCCCGGTGTTCCGTTCATATACGCACACTACCAACAATTCGAGGACCTTTCCCATACT